>PIVQ01000001.1 GCA_003354055.1 Desulfobacteraceae bacterium
AGGATCAAACTCTCCAGTTATAATCCTTACTATAAACTTTTTGGTCTTACACTTTGTTCTACAACAAAGCTTTAGACCCGCTCATTTCTTTTTCACTGACCAATTTTCAAAGATCAAAAACTCTTTCTTACTCAGTTCGTCTCGAACAATCTCCCCCGAAAAGAACTCGATAAGAATATAGAAACAGCGCCTATTTGTCAAACACTTTCTTCATTTAATTTTCATTTTAATACAAGCCCAGTTGGCAGACGCTCTCCAAATTGCTGGCTTTTTTCTTTTATACCCATTCCGGTTTTTTCTTTGATCTGGCTTTTCACTTTCTTTTCAACGCCTTGAGTGGTCATCCAATCCAGAATCTGGGTAATAGACTCTTCAGATAAATCCCGGGTCCTGTCACCAGTCTTTCTTGCCAAAGCTACAATAAGCATTGATATCTGATCAGCCGGCTTCCATTGTTTTTTCATAATCTGCTGGATCCAGCGACTCACCTCCGCCGGTGGAAGCACTCTATCCACTGATCCGTACAGCAACTCTCTTGCGCCAAACCTTGATATGGTCCAGAACAGCCGATCTATTTTTTTGCCGGGTTTAAGCTGCGGCATGAGCGCTTTTGCCAGAATCACCTTATCCTTAACCAGAAGCCGCTCCATATTCCCGGCTGTCATCCACAACTCAATCAATTCCTGAGGGGACAATTTAGCTTTATTGTTTCTAACTAATAAGGATGACGTATCCTGATAAAACTGTCTTTGCTGTCCGGCTTTTAAACCGGCCGCTATGCGACGTACAAATATCCACCACTCCAATCTGTTTTGCTGAGCTTTCTCAAATGACAAGCCGGATAGATAAATCTTCCATAATTTCCTTGCACGTTCCTCATCAAAAGCATCACCAAAGCCCGGGCGCATACAAAAACCTGTCAAGTTCAACCAACGGGTTTCATGATCAGCAGACTGGGTTCGAGCCGGTGCAATTTCTATCAGCTTGTCTGCAAGGCATCGTAAAAAGGTCAAAGGCCAATTGGCTTTACGCTGCTCTACTAAGGTTTCGATTGTCTTGGCAACCTTTTTCAACCCGTCATTGGGTCCGGACTCACCTAAAAAGGCCTGTTCAATCTGATTGCAAACCTTATCAATCAAAGCGTCATCATAAACTTCCGTTTCACGGGTTCCCGAACTTTTAGCCGAATTTCTCAACTGAAACTGCAGCTTCCATTGATGTTCGCTGACTGCAGAACGGCAGAACATGGAAAGGCTTCCCATCTCTGTATACTCTGCCCCAATCGTGATAGGAATCTGCTTTTTGTCTCCATTTTTACCAAATCGAATAATCGTCTGAATAGGAGCCATACTGGTCAATGACTCATCTATATCAATTATATTACCAGCAGTATCTCCTGATCTGAAACTGGAACTAAATACGTCAAAGCTTACCGGTTGATTGGCCCGGACCTCAAAAGCCATATCCGGCAACTCTATAACAGACCCCTCATCCAGTCCCCTCTCAACAATACAAACCGCGTTTTGCTTACCATTGGATTCTGCTGTGGATATGCCCAAATAGTAACTTCTTGGACTACCACTACCCACCCTGACACCAATGCCTTGTTTGACTAAGCCATAGTAAGAAGCCCCGACCCCCACAGCTAACTCCGGACGGTTGTTTTCAAGTATCCTTGGCTTATCAGGTTCAGCGGTTTTAAAAAACCGGCGAACGGATTCTTTAATCCGGGATTGAACCAGGGAAGGCTTCAGGGTACCGCCATTAAAAAGGATATAATCAGGCATAGGCACATCCTTGCCCAACACATTTTTGACTGTCTCTTTATGTTTTTCAAGAAACCGTACAATATGCTTGGTAACCGATGCTTCTTTTTCAAATGGAAGGCCAAAGTCGGCGATCTCTTTGCCTTCATCAACCACAGAGAACTCTGAAGTGTTTACATCGGGAAAAAACTGTCCTCGGAGAATTGTTTCCACATCCCCCCGGGTCAAGTCCGCAGCCAAAGTCCCGGCAATCAATGCCCGGCCTTCCCCTTTCAGGGTTATCCTGACAGAACGCTCCCCATGCTCTAAAATTTTTTCTTTCGCTTCCCGGCATCTGTGGCAAAGGGTTTTCCATTTATCCGATGACAATGAGGTTTTGGACCGAAACTTTCCCTCTACAACTTTGGCCAGGGCCAAATCGATATTATCGCCACCAAGAATTAGATGATCTCCAACAGCAACCCGCTCAAATCGTGGAGATCCTTCAGTTTCCTTAAAAGTGATCAAACTAAAATCTGTTGTCCCACCACCGACATCACAGACTAAAATCAAATCATCTTCCCGAATCTGAGTCTGCCAGTCTGCTTCATGGAGAATCAGCCAGCTGTAGAATGCAGCCAAGGGCTCTTCGAGCAGGGTTACAGATTCTCCGAGCCCTGCAAGGACAACTGCTTCCATGGTCAGATCTCTGGCCTCTTCATTGAATGAGGCAGGGACGGTGATGACTACAAATTGATTTTCAAGGAATTTATCTTCATCTTTGACAAAATGATTCCAGGCGCTCCTGATATGCCCCAGGTATTCAGCCGTGGCCGTTACCGGAGAGACCTTCTCCACCCCTTCTGCCGCACCCCAGGGTAATATTTTGGCCTTCCGGTCTGCCAGAGAGTTACACAACCAGCTTTTGGCAGAAGAGACAAGCCTGGACGGTATTTTCGATCCATGGTCTCTTGCAAAACTCCCGGCAAAAAGATCCTCTCTTTTTTTCCACGGATGTCTGAGTACTTCTTTTGAAATATCATAATCCCCGGGGATATATAGAAATGAGGGCAAAACCGGAATCTTTGTGAATTCCCCATGCCCCGTAAGCTGGGGTACATTAAAGACCTTGATGACTTTATCTTTATCCGGCGCTTCACGGGACTGTTCCAAACTCTGCTTCAGTGCCGATACATCCACATAGGATACGGCAGAATTAGTTGTTCCCAGATCAATGCCAATCACATATTGTTTATCCTGAAAATCCAAAATAACTCCTGTTCTCTTCTGATCTAAATCCTGACTTACTGAATCTCAACTTCTGCGGGGGTCATGATCCCTGGATCCTGAATATCAGATAGCTTGGGTACATCCTTTTTGCCAGCTTTCCACCCCGGATGTTTTATAATTCCTTGAAACGGAGGTTTCCCTGACACGTTCCCAACCAATTTTATGGCATCAATATCAAACCCTTCATCAATGGTAATGGAATCACCCTCATCCCCACTGATAACCGGCTTTAGGTCGATATACTTTTTGATTGTCTTTTTGCAGTCTTCCTGGATACTTCTTACAGCCGCACCGATCTGACCATCCTCATAATTACTTAGATCCTCGTCAAAAAAATCCAGAAGTCGACCCTCTCTTTGAAGCACTGACAAGCTGTGGAGAAAGAGTCGTCTTTTGCGTTCCTGCTCAATCTTTTGATCGATATAGTCTTTCTTTGATGATTTATTTGATCTCTGTGGGCTTGACTCAACTTCGGCATCTTTAAAAACACCGGCCATAGGAATGGAAAGCACCAGCCAAAGAAGCCCCCCCATCAGAGCAAAAAGAACAATCGTACCAGGCAAGATCCATTGATACGCATTACTTTGATTTAGTAAATCAATCAGAGTCGAAATTTTTCCGAGGATCAAAGCCTGCCCCTGCTCAGAAACATAGACAGATTTCAACCACTCTCCGCCATAAAAGAGACCGGCACTGACACACCCACCAATCAGCACCATTATAAACATGATTACCCAGAACATTCTTTTTTGATACTTTTTAAACATTGCCAATTGCAGCCCCATTATTTTAGTTCAGTTCCCGATTACCTTTAAAAAATAGAAATACCATGTTGCTCTATACAACATGGCATTTCATAATAATACAAAATTAACTGATATCAAGTAAAGGGTCTATTCAGGATTCAGGTATTTTTTATCTATCTCATTAATTTCATTCGTCCTGGACAACGATAATCTCTTTATTCACATCAAAAACTTTTTGTCCGATCCCCTTAACTTTCATGATATCCGCAGGTTCCTTGAACGGATGCACCTTTCTGTATTCTATAATTCTATCTGCAATCTTGTCACCAACATGCTTAAGTGTCATAAGTTCCTCTTTATTGGCAGAATTGATATTAACCTTTCCACCACTGGCATATGCCTGTGATACCATACAGGCCAAGGCTAAAGAAAGAACGGCAAGAACGGCAAAGCGATAAGCTCTTTTCATAGTGTATTCTCCTTTTAAAAAATGATGAAATTGAAACACCCTGAATCCTGAATAAAGTTGAAATTGGATGATTCAACGTTCGAGAATAAAGATCATCCCCTATAAGAGAAGGGAATGTAATGAAAAGAGTATAGAGAATGGCTTCTGGAAATTCAATCAGGGAAACCCTGATTTTTTGTCTTTTTTTTTAATTTATCTTGGAAAAACATTTTGCTGGCTTATATTCTGGTATCATTTCCCCCATGATTGACCTGATACCGTCTTGGTTTCTATTTTCTGCCATACTTCTTAATACCTTAAGTTGTCCATTCAAAACCCCCATATCCACACAATTTGTATTTAAAACCATGATTTTTTTATGCTCTGTTGGGACGACATCTTCCAGATCTGTCATAAGTTCTTCATATAATTTTTCACCCGGTCTTAACCCGGTATATTCTATTTGAATGTCAACATCCGGTTCAAAACCTGAAAACAGTATTAGATCCCTTGCCATCTCATCAATTTTGATCGGTTCTCCCATTTCAAGGATAAAAATTTCTCCCCCCGTTCCCATGGCTCCAGCTTGGAGAATCAACTGGCATGCTTCGGGGATCAACATAAAATATCTTATGATATCCGGATGGGTTACAGTCACAGGCCCCCCTTCCTTAATTTGCTTTTTGAAAAGTGGGATCACACTACCGACACTTCCTATAACATTTCCAAATCGGACCGTCATAAAACAGGTGTTTGAAGCATCGTCACAATTAATCTCCTGAACAAGTAATTCCGAAATCCGCTTACTCGTTCCCATAATATTTGTTGGATTTACAGCCTTATCAGTAGAAACAAATACAAATTTTCCGCATTCAAACTTTTTTGTGATTTCAATCAGATTTTTGGTTCCAATAATATTGTTTTCTACAGCTTTCCATGGAAAACTTTCCAGCATGGGTACATGCTTATACGCTGCAGCATGAAATACAATATCCGGCCGAGTCTGCTCAAATATCTTGTTTAGCTCCTCTATATTTTGAATATCCCCCAGGACAGGTAGCACTTCAACATCCTGAAATCTCTTTTTAAGTTCAAGGTCAATTTCATAAAGAGGGCTTTCCGCCCTCTCAAACAATATTATCTTTTCAGGTGAATATCTGCAGATCTGTCTGCATAACTCAGTTCCTATAGATCCGCCAGCCCCTGTGACAAGCACCCTTTTATTTCCAAGGTATTTTCCTATTTCTGCTTTGTCTAACTTTACGGGTTGTCTCCCCAAAAGATCTCTGTACTCAACATTCCGAATAGCGGTTATATCGATTTTCCCATCAATTAATTCCCCCATACTGGGAACGATTTTAAAATTCACCTCTATTTTTTTGCACAAATCAACAATAGAGTGCATTCGATCTGAATCCACATTTGGAATAGCAATAATAACATCGTCAGCACCGGTGGAATTCACTATATGCTCAAGGTCATCAATCTCACCCAATACAGAAACGCCATGTATTTTTCTGCCAATCTTGGTAAGGTCATCATCCAGAAAGCCTTCAACATTGGACTGAACTGAAGGATTCTCATTGAATTCACGACAGATTTTCTGGCCGCAGTCCCCAGCCCCAATGATGAGCGCCCTTCTACCCCGCCTCCTCTTTGCACCTCTTCGGAATATCCTCAACAATGCAAACCTTAAATCCTGAATAGTTATTTGCTCGGTAAACTTTTCAAAGCATAAACGGACAAAAACCCTTAAACTGACGATTGACAATACCGTGAGGCACCAGTCGATCACAAAAACAGATCTGGAAATCATTTCAAACCTGGTTTTATACAAAACCAAGACAATGAGAAGAAAGCTTGCAAAAACTGATGCTTTTACAATAGCAATTAAATCATTTAAACTTGTATACCGCCACATCCCTTTATATAAATCAAAAAAATAAAAACAAACAATTTTGCATCCCAGCACATATGGAAGCAATTGTATAAAACTGATAGAAATCCAATCTGTCTGAACAAAATCGAACCGTATTAAATGTGCCAAATAAAAAGAAGCACACATTAAAGCAATATCGAGCAATAAAACAATGAATAAATTTCTTGACACCCTAATTTTCATTTAACACATCCATTCTTTCAGTAGCGTCCAGTGATATTTCTGCTGGCCTTAAAGTTTTTTAACAAGGTTATCTTTGCTGAGTCTTGGTTCAAGATAGTATTTTACAGCTCTGTGTTTGACTAACGGTTCTCTTCTGATAGATTATCACGTTGAGGGAACGAATAGCACAAAAACAACAAATTTGTAATTGGAATATTAAAAAGAAGAACATTAAGTTATTTTGGACAGCAGTGAATTATCTATTTTAAAATTTCGGAGATCGAGTTACACACGTAATCTAATTCTTTTTGGCTTAATCCTGGATAAACGGGTAAAGAAACCGTCCCTTGCCAGATATATTCAGTTTTTGGAAAATCCTTAGGCTCTAATTTATAACGTTTACGATAATACGACATACGATGCAAAGGCTTATAGTGTACGCTAGTACCAATTCCTTTTTTTTTCATTTCGTTGATGAAATCATCTCGTGATACCTTAGCGCCCTTCTCAACTACAACAGGATAAAGATGGCAAGAATGATCCTCCCAAGGACATGTAATAATAGGCAATGTTAAACCATCAATATTTTGAAGGTTTTCATGGTAGTATCTGCAACAAAACTCCCTATCATTCCTAAGCTCATCCACCCTTTCTAACTGGGCCAGACCTATGGCGGCATTAACATCAGGCATGTTATACTTATACCCTGGTGCAATAACATCATATTCCCAATCATGATTCTTCTTTGTAAATCTTTCCCAAATATCACGATCAATACCATGTAACCGCATTTTCTTAATCCGCTGAAATACGTCATCATCATTGGTGACAATCATCCCTCCCTCACCAGTAGTGATCGTTTTATTCGCATAGAAGCTGAAACACGTCACATCACCAAAAGATCCGACCATTTTCCCCTCATGCCTTGTGGGAAATGCATGTGCGGCATCTTCAATGATCTTTACACCATTACTTCTACAAATAGAAATTATTCCTTCACTGTCGCCAATGTTCATCATCTGTGCCGCCTGCCCTGCCCAATGAACGACAACTAATGCTTTTGCTTCCGGATAATCTAAAACAGCCTGTTGAACAATTTCTGGGGTCAGTAATCTGGTATGAGGGTCACAATCTAAAAAAACAGGCTCAGCCCCCAGGTATCTAATAATCTCTGCTGATGCTGTAAAAGTCATGCTTTGAACCAAGACCTTATCTCCGAACCCGATACCAAGCGCCTCCATCCCAAGGTGTAAAGCCGCAGTACATGAATTAACAGCACAGGCATGTTTTGAACCAACGATGTCTAAAAATCGTTTTTCAAATTCTAAAGCAAAACCAGCAGTAGTCAGCCAGCCGCTTTTCAAAACCTCCGTCACATATTTTAACTCGTTGCCGGAACAATCTATCTTTGCAAAAGGGATATCCATAAAAGCCTCACTTAAAAATAACCGTATACACGGTTTTTTGAATTAAATCCATATCACCCCTAAAAGACTGATTGAGAACATACCCTTCATAGAAACTTAGTTTTTCGGGTAGAAGTATTTCCCGATAAAACACTTCAGGCTCCTCGGCCTGGGCAAGAATATTTTCCTCATTTCGAAACAATATGGATGCCGGGTCGGTTATACCCGGTTTGACAGTATGGACAAAACGCCACCGTTCGGGATACACATCAACCCATTTCTGAATCTCTGGCCTGGGTCCGACAATAGACATATCCCCCATCAAAACATTGATAAATTGAGGCATTTCATCCAGTTTAGTTTGTCTGAGAAACCGCCCAATTCGAGTAACCCTTGACGAATCACCTGCATCAAATCTCCCTTTTTCTATATCCGGAATCACAGACATTGATCTAAATTTGCACAATTTAAATACTACCCCGCCTTTTCCAACTCTACTCTGTTGAAAAAAAACAGGTCCCTTATCTGAGCTCTTGATTAGCATTCCCACAATTAAGAAAATTGGAAAAAAGCAAACAAGAACAAATAACGCCACACAAAGATCAAAGATTCTCTTCATAATTTTATAATGCGTTTTCAACGATTCCGTAATTTATTGACGCCTTCAACATCCCGCTAAAACGGTTAACGACTTCTTTCCGGAATTCATTATAGGTAATTAGTGCTTAACCACTGCCGCTTTTTTAATCTGGCCGGCATTTAGCAGCAAAAAATCAATTATTAAAACAAAAACTGTCGCCAGTACCAACCCAAGCACCATTGACACAGCAATCATCTTTAGTCTTATTTTTTGGACAATTGAGGATGAACTCATTGGAGAAGATAAAATTTTAGCCACAGAGAGCTCAGTAAGCTGCGTCTGAAGTTCTGCAATCCTATTTTTTATCTTCTCTTCAGTTTCAGGGATAATCTTTTCAAGACCTTTTTTAGCCCCCGCAATGCCGAATTTGGTTTTTGTATATTCAATTTTATTGTTCTCTATTTGCAAAACATTCCGGTCTTTAATTCTTTCTTCCTGTACCTGTAAAGTCTCAAGTTCAAAAATTTCTTTGTTTGCGATAGTCTGTAGGACTTCTAACTGCCCAATTGAAACGGTAGTAGGCAACTCATGTACACTGTTTTTGTTTTGTAATAAGTGTGTTACATTTTTTTCGAAATTTTCAAGTGAAGTGAGATAGTCTCTAACTCTTAATATGTTTTTTTGGCCTCTTTTATACTCTTCCTGCAATGTTTTTTTTTTGAGGTTGTATTCACTTTCTATGGCCTCAAATATTTTTTTGTTTCTTCCGATCACCGCATCATTTTTTTCTGATTGATTAGTTTCTACTAATCTACCGAAGAGCTCTTCAACTTCCTGTTTGTTTTTAATAAATTCAATTTCATCTTTCTCAATATCCAAACGATTTTTAGCTAAAGCCCTTTGTTCCTCCAACAAGTATTCATATTTGGCCATTTTTTCCTTT
Source organism: Desulfobacteraceae bacterium (assembly GCA_003354055.1). Next base: position 9,260 of record PIVQ01000001.1, read on the forward strand.
TCATGGCCTTCAAGTGTTTTTTTTAACTCAGCGAGAACGGCGCTATCACGTGGGTTCTCACCGTTTGACTCCTGTATCGCCCCTCTTGCTTTTTCTTTGATGCGGTTTAACCCATCCAGCCGTTTGGTAATACTTTTTAGCATATTTCCACCTCTTTCAATATCTTGTTGAAACAGGTCTATTTTAAGCAGGCAGGCCTTTTTTTCTCTCTCCATTATAAGTACATTTCTATGTTTCGCCTCAATATGATCTGATAGTCCTTTTTCAAAATCCCCTCGCACCCGAGACAGTTGTTCTTCGATTTGCATGCGAATATTGTAAATCCTCACCAAAACGCTAGATGGCCCGTCCTTATGAACAGAATCAATAACAGCCTGCATATATTGAAGGCCTTCCTCTGAATCTGACCATAAAAAACTTAGCTGAAGTGCCCTGTCTTCTCCCTGCGTAGGTCTTGACAGGGTGGACCTGATTTCCGGAGGTTCACCCTTTAATTCAAATCCTACAGCTTTTTTGTACCCATCCTGCTTAAACCAACAATCAATTTCTTTAAGTTCGGTATTGGCAAAGCGACTGTTCCAGTCCGTAGAGCTTCCCGAAGCAATGGTACTGTATATTTTATAGTCGGGTATACACTGGTAAGCATAGACACTGGTGCATCCAACAATTAAAAAAACTATAAATATATATAAATTTCTTCGCCTCCAAAGGATGCTACTTAATCGAATCAAGTCAACAATAAAGTACTTTTCAGACTGTATCCGACAATTCTCATCTGTTTTAAGATTCATTTATTACTTTCCGTAAATATATTTTCTTATAAGAACTAACGTTATGCACTGCTTGCTTCTTTTTTAACAACCAACTATTTCAGACAGTTTCGTACCCTTTTCTGAACTTTTCCATTCCAGTCTTTAGCACCTTCCTCTCAAACACTACGGATAGAAATATGGGATATATACTTATCATACCCAGCAAATATTTAGGATTCAAATAAACCTCTTCAAGGTCTTCTCGAAAATATATTTCACCGCACTGTGTAAATACATGCCCAACCAAAACTCCCATATACATCCAGAAGAAAACCATCATCCCTTTATTATTACGGCACTTCCAAACGCCAAAGGTCACAAGACCAAAAAGGAGATAGTCAAAATACTTCACGCCATGAAACATCTGGCTAAATCTATAATTTTTCATAGTCCACCAATCATTTTTCGTGGGGCTTGAAAAAAAATATATTACCGTCGCAAAATAAGGATGAGACGGTAAATATACAAAAAATCGTCTAATCAACCAATCAGCATAAAGGAATGGTTTCTCCAAAATAACTTCCTGAACATAGACTGAAAATTCCGGTGCCTTTTCGCGAATTATTTTTATTGCATAGGATTCTTTGTGCACAGGTTGCTCTTGACCTATTTTCAATTTCTTTTGTGCATATCTTGAAGCAGCATCATTATCAAAAAATCTCATACCATTATACGTAGCAGGATATTCTCCAAGAGCGTTAAAAAATGTGGCAGAAAGAACAGCCGGATATGAACGAGTTAATGTTGATTCAATCGTGAATGTCTTTTTTATTGTTGTATTTATTAATATTAAAGAAACAATGCCTAAAAGCAACAGCAAAAATCCTTTAGCCATAGCGAACAATAGTTTTTCCCGAAAAAGCCATACGATATACACAGCCAAAAACAATAATAATAAAAGATTATCGATACGCATGCTGAACAAAACACCTGAAAAAATGCCAGCTAAGATCAGCCAGATTATTCTCTGATTTTTTATATATTTCATGATCATATAGCCAATAAGTAATATCAATACTGGAATATATGCCTCATCTAATAGGTGATAGGAATAAAAGATAGAAGGCAACCATATTGCATAAATTAAAGCGCCTAAAAGCCTTACCCAATTATTGTAATAAATGCCAAGTATCCCAAAGACAAGTAAGCAACCAAACGAATCAATGAATCCTTGAAAAAACTGGATAAAAAAAAGACCGGATGCAGAATTAAAAAAAAACGTTGAAATAGAAATTAGAACTGCATTTATAATAGTATATGCAGTAATTGCTGTGCTAAATTCATAGTTTCCTAATGCGACTTCATTCGCAACCTCCCACAAATATCGGTGCTTTGAGGCGAGCATCAAAGAGAACGGATCTGTTTCATGGTAATACGCTAAAAATAACGGCATTATCGACCTTAAACCAATTGCCAATAGAAACACTAAAAACAACAAAAAAAATATCTTCCTGGATGGACTCATTTGATTAAATATTTGTATTATCGATCTTAAATCAAATGCCAACATAAACACTAAAAGTAATAGTAAAAACATCTTTCGGCTTGTACTCATGTGACTAAAAAAACTAAATAACCCGCTAATAAGTGGCATTATCAACCATAAAACACCTGCCGAAAACAAAACTAAAGATATCAGAATAACAGCTTTTTGAATTGCGTTCATCTTACCCAAGACGTCCAACGTCTGTCTAACGAATGGAATTATAGGCTTTAAAGCCATAACCAGCAAAAACATCAGGAGTATCAAAAAATAAAACTTCCTGGTTGTACTCATCTGGCTAAAAAAAGCAAATAGCTTGCTGATGAATGGCGTTCCAGACCATAAAATCACTGCAAACAAAACGATAAAAAACAACATAATAAAAGATTTTCGAATCTCTCTCATCCTATAGAATAAGCAAATTAACTTACTATTCATTAAACCATTCATTCCTTTCAATCCCATCTAAATAAAAAAAATAATTGAAGTTTCACCATTCTTTTCAAAAATTTTTAGGCAATTTAATTCCCTAACAGCCTGTCGACACAAGTAACTGTTTTTCGCATCATTCGCTACTCAATGATGCGCTTTTTATCACGAAGTGAATTAGGCGCGACAATTATTAGCAACGCAGGCAAAAGACTTATCATCAAAATGATTCTAAATATCACCATAATTGTTGAAAATGGTAATATTCCTGAAGCATTAGCCATTGAATTTGCAATCTGGCCAAATGTGGCCTCTCCTAAGCCCAGCCCCCCAGGAGTTAGCGGAAGAAAATTTACAATAAATGTAATTGTTCCGGCAATTACAGATTCAATAAATCCTAATTGAGATTTAATAACTATTTTGCATATCAACATCAAAATAACGAGATTTTTCAAGTGAATTGCAACAGATATGATATATGCGAAACATAAGTGTATAGGGGATTTTAACAAGATATTAAATGACTCAAACACATCGTATAGCTTCTTCAAAAAAGAATTTGTCGTTTGCTCCATTTTTTTCTCTAAAAAAAACTCAATTCGTCTGCGCGTAATAAGAGATATTATAAAAGCTATGACAACCAAGAAACAAAATACGACCAACGCTATAATCAATTGAATCAGAAACAGACTGTGCGATTCAACGCCCAGTAAGTAAATACTTCCAGCAAGACCTCCCAAAGACAACAGAGCTATTATACCGAAAAGGCGATCAACAAAAACAGATATAGACATCTTAATTTTTTCTTCCGGGGTATGCTTAATTCCGTACAATATTCTAACACCATCTCCCCCGACAACTCCAGGAAGAAAAAGCCCCCAAAATGCCGATTGATATACCATTTTAAAAACAGAATACAGCGGAATTTCAATACCCATTTTTTTCAACAAAACATACCATCTCACAGAACATAAAGGGAATGTTGCTATCATCATGAAAACCAATAACAAAAGAGTCAATGGCTTTTCTGCAAAGTCTTTTAGCCCCTTAAGATTCAACATACCATGCCGATTCAGCCAATATAAAACAACTAATGCAAAAACAATTTTTACAGCGAATACGATTATTCTGAATTTTCTGGATAATTCCATTCGTCTTATTTTTTTAGTAATTTCCCAAGATTCAAGTCAAATAACCGATATAATTTTGCTTCAATTAAAAATGAGCAAAAATTATACTTAAGCCTAAGTCGGAAAATTGGTTTATAGAGCCAGAGCAAAACCCTAAGAGTACTTCTGACAAAAGGATTCAAGTTCACTGAAAAAGTATCAAACTTTACGTCGAGAAGAACTCCTGCGAGAGCCAACATATTTATCATGTCAACCTTACGTTTTGAATACCATGGGTATGAAGGGATTGCAGACTCTTTGCTATCAATTTCTACCCACTCTTCGAGCGTTTCAGGCATTTTTACATCATAATGATCAATGGCAACATCTGTTAACACTGAACCAGGAATTGGCTTCCAGTGCCCACCTCTTCCGAGTAAACATCCGGGGTGATCTTTGACCAATTGAATCAAAATGTCTTTTGTCTCAATCAGATCTTCAATTGTTTCACCAGGTACGCCACAGAAAAAATTATAATGTATTTTTATTGATGGGTAATTTGATAACTTCTTGTTGACTCGAATAATTTGTTCCTTAGTGATCCCTTTCTTCATTATTTTAAGAACACGGGGAGAACCACTTTCCATTCCTGCAAACATCAACTCCGTTCCAGCCTCAACAAGTAGCTCGAACATCTCATTATCCATGCGATCAAGTTCATTAATCCGAGCACCACGAAAATCTATTTTATATTTCTCATGAAACCCTCTTTTGATATATCCCTTCAGCAGTTCCCGCATCCGCTCTTGATCAACGAAAGCATCATCATCGTAGACTTGTAATCGAGTGAATGTGAAATTGTCAGAAAGATACTGAATGTGATCAAGCACTTCGCTTTGAGCATCAAATGCGATCCATTTTTTACCTTTAATCTTTTTATACGTTCTTGGGGACATACAAAAAGAGCATTTATATGGGCATCCCATTGATGTATAAATAGGGAACAGTAATTCCCCTGAATTCATTCGATTGTAAGTATTGCCATTTAGGTCAACAAGGTGGTAAGGCAGATCTCGATAGTCAATTCTTTCAAAGCTACGCTGAGGCGGAGAAAGTTTTACCTCTCCATTAACCTTGTATCCAAGCCCTAAAATAGTCCTCCGTTCACCCCCTTTACCTGTCAAATAATCTAGAAGTTCTTTAGACGCTTTTGAGCCCCAATCTCTGATTACAAAATCTACTAATTCAGACTCAAGGGTTTGTTCTGGCAATATTGTCGGATGTGGCCCACCCCAGACTATTGGGACATCATATTTCCCTTTTATATATTCTGAAATCTCTAACGATGTTTTTATTGGATTACCGGTCATGACAGATAATCCAACTAAATTGCAACCATTTGAAAGAATCTGATCAACTTCATTATGCCATTTTTTGCCAATTACGCGTAAATCTAAAATTTTCACGCTGTATCCAGCCTTAACAGAATCGGTTGCTGCGTATATAAGGCTTAGCGGGATATCACGCACAACATTATCCCAAGAGCCTAATGGAGGATATATTAAAAGTAAGTCTGTTTTACTCATGATTTCTTTTCATTATAATTTTCTAAAATCTTCGTTAATTCAAAATCATTAACTTTTTGTTTGTTTGAGATTCTCAATTTTGGCAGAAATGTCTCATCAAGACTCATATATTCCCAAAAGTCACCTTTTAGGCTATGTCCAGGGTCTCGACAGAAAGATTCATACTTAATTTCACAATATAAAGATCTCTGTATTCTATTGCACTGGAGTTCCAGAGTTTTATTCATCTCATCGTATTGCCTAATTGCCTTAAGAATAGGATCATCAACAACCTTCATTAATGGCGTCACTGGATGAAAAGTTCCAAGTTCATGGTACGCTCTTAAAACTGATTGAATAATTTGTACTGGCTCCCGTTTTATACGTACGAACTTCAACTCAGGCACTGCTTGATGTAAAATTTCTATTCTGTCGTAATTACGTACATTCTTTATTATTATAGGGTTATTACCAGTGTGATCTATCTTTCTTAAAAGTTTTAGAAAGCGAGCTCGAATCTCCTCAACACTCCCCCTAAATAGTTCATCTACTAAAAGGTTCCCCTCATTCACGTCAAAAATGGACTCTGTATAACTATAATAACTACGGGTCAACTTTAAGGATTTTCGGGGAAGGAATTTTATTATATATGATGCGTGATTGGGGAAAAGTATGTGCAGGTTGGTTATATACTTACAATTAGTCGAGCGGACTAGTGCTTGATAAATCACCGTGCTGCCACTTCTTGGAGTGCTAACCATAAAATAACAATCAGGAATGCCTTCTGCTTTTTTCTCAAAAGTTTGACTGTAGAGTTTATAGACTACATGATCAAGTAACCTTAAGAGTGGGCCGACAAACATAATAAAGATTGCCAGATATGCAGACTTCTTACCAGAACATAATGCCCCACAGAGCCTTTTTACTTGCGACACCACTACCTTTTACGTCCCCACACTGTTGTCGGATTATCTTCATCAATATTTATAATCTCACAATCATTTTCAATGAACCAATTCTTGACTTCGCCTGTTGTTGGGAAATATAATTTTGGGGGAGCGATATTTACTAATACAACCTCCCGGCATTGCTTCCAACTAGAATTGAACAGTGTAACTTTAGATTGAGTGGGCAGCACTGGTAAAAATAGGACAATCAAATCTGCGATATATTTTGTTATTTTCTTGCCTCCAAATTGACATAAATTTCTCACTGTCGAAAAAAGAAGATTGAGCGGACTATTTTTCTTTGGATAAACCCAGAGCCCGATTAGTCCATCTTTTTTAAGACATCTACAAAGCTCTTTGAATGTAATGGCCGGCTCGTCAGTATAACAGATCACTCCATAAGAAAAAACTGCATCAAAACTAAAGTCATGAAAGGGTAGCTTTGTTATGTCCCCATGGAAAAAATCCCAATTAGCAAAATTGGCTTCACTATTTCGTCTTTGTACAGCCATTGATAAATCAATCCCAACAAAATGAGCGTTCATATCATCAAATTCACTTTCAGCAATTGCTTTTGCGTGAACAGCATCACCACAGCCTGCATCTAAAATCTTTATATGTCCTTTATGTTCTTCTATTTCAGCATATAGTTGCTGCAAAAATGTATTTGCAGCAACTATTTTGGACAGTGCAATGCTTGCGGTATTGTTAGACTCCCAATGCTCCTCAAACTCTTTAGCATGGCCGCCTTTAAGTGGTTCGTTTTTTTGTTCCAAAAATTATTCTCTACGTGCTTCTTTGCTGCCGTTAACGTGCTGTTTATCAAACCCAAGTGCGCGAATTACCTGCCGAACAAAAAGGACATACCACCAACAAGAAACCTTGAAACTCTCTCTCTCGGAAGCTTTAAAAACTCATTGAGCAAAAACAGAACCGTTGTCGGCCTGAAATAAAATGCCCTGAACGCCTTCCTTTGAAGCTTCTTGTACAATTCAGTACTCATTCCTTTCGAATACCATACACCATCTCCCCATCGTGAGTATTTATCTAAACCTTTAGACAAGAAGACTCCCTCCTGTTCTGCAAGGGGGTAAATTGGTGTACCTGGGTATGGGGTAAAGATTGGAAACATAGCGTAGCTTAACCCTAAAGACTTCGCACAAGAGATTGTGTTGTCAATCTCCTGTTCTGTCTCAGTAGGCAGTCCTATCATAAAGCTTGATAATGTGTTAATTCCAACTTTACGCGCTAACCTGATATTTTTATGTGCAACATCTAAGTCTAACTTTTTATTTATCAATTCAAGAATTCTCTTGTTGCCATTCTCGATTCCCATGACAATCATGTAGCAACCAGCCTGCTTCATTAAACTAAGCATCTCTTGATCACCAATTGAGTCAGCTCTTGTGTAACAGACCCATTGTAAGTCCAATTTTGCTTCAATCATAGACCGGCATAATTCTTTTGTCCTCTTATGATTCGTACAAAAGTTATCGTCATAAATCTGAAGAGCATCTGCACCCATTTTCTCTTTCAGGTACTTCATTTCACTAATAGTACGATTTACCGATTGGTATCGATATTTATTACCCCAAACTTCTGTAGCTGCACAAAAAGTACATTTGTAAGGGCACCCCCTTGAAGAAATTATATTATAGACTTTTCGGCCTCTTATATGTACCGCTGGAAAGTACAGTTTTGGATCAAACAGATCATATTTCGGGATAGGTAAGTCATCCAAATTGGCCACATAATCCCGCTTGCCGGTCCATAGAATGGTTCCATCCTCATCTTTATAGTAAATTCCTTTTACCTCAGATAGTGGATGATTATTATTTAATGCCTGCACGAGATCCTGAACAGTCTCTTCTCCCTCTCCGACACAGACATAGTCCACATCAGGGCATGATATTACTGAATCGGGGAAAATGGTTGCGTGAGCTCCACCCAAAAGTATTTTGACATCAGGCAGGGATTTTTTTATTGCTGCAGACACCTCTAAGCAAACATTGATATTTGATACGTACGTCTGCATTCCAATCATATCAAAACCATTTGCTTCTATATACTTAACAATGTCTTCAAGTCTTTCAACTGACGATTGATAGTCTTTAAAATCCACCTCACAACCAGCTTTCTTGAAACTGACATATATGAATGCTAAGCCAAGAGATGGCATATTAGCTGCTGTTTTTTCCATGTTGCAATAGTTATCTCTAATTAGCATCGGTGGCATCATCAATAAAACTTTCATCATTCATTCCTTTCAAGTTGTGCTTCAATCTGTGGTTCAAATTTTCGGCATGGTGGGCTACACCAGTCCCTAATTTTAACATTGCTTAAAAAATATTAGGAACCCTATCCGTACCCTTCCAGCATAGTCTATTGAAATAATCTGCGCATAACGATGAAGAACCTGACAATATTGTTGCCATGTTCTCACAGCTCATCGGTTCTTCATACGGAAAGTTATGCCCCCCAGATTTGAGATTTGACACTTGCCGTTCAACAAAGGTGAAAAAGCCCCCTTTTTTTAAGGTAACTTATTCTGTAGAAATTTCCTTGCTAAATCCTCCATTAGTACGATGTCCCGGCCTCTTGTCAAACAAGTAATAACACACTCTTCAAAAAGATTCCTCTTAGTTCCTAAAGGAATAGATAGTCTTTCAAGGCTGCTGCTATAACATTTGTCTACATCTATTTCACCAACTAAATCTGCTGGGTGCAGTAAATAGTAAAAAAAGTCTCTATCTCTTAACAACGATTTTAAAATTTTTTTACCAAAAGCAGCACCAAAGATAAAGTTGACTGTATGCCAATATCCTATCTTCAAAAAACGGGTTGTGGGCAAAGGTAAAATTAGCAGAGACTTGTCTAACTGTTGATTCTTATATACAAATGGTTCCCCATCATGTTGAAATGGAGAAAACCAATCTTTCCTAACTAAAATTTTTTTTAGTCGTGCCCTATCCTTCAAATGATTGATAACCATTTTTAAAATCATCGGGTACATCAGTATTGATGGAAAGACCGAAGTGTCATACAGGTAGTTATACTTTATTAAAATGTTCCATATCTTTTGTGAACAACACCACGCTGGGGCGATAAACCCTTTTGGCTCAACCCCAGTCACGGAATATATGCGTTCATGAGCCTTTACAACTTCTTTTTCAATCTCACTTGAAGAAAGTGCTCCTAAGTTCATTGGATGCGACCACGAATGGTTACCTATTTCATGCCCCTGGGCGGACCAGTCTTTGACACGAGCAGCTATTTCTGGATTCGCTAGGTCCTTACCAATAATATATATAGAATATTTGAAATTATGCTTAATAGCAATTGCATTAAACCTATCGAAAACTTCAAAAAAAGAGGGATCTCTATAACCTTTTGGAAAGCCAAAAGCCTCATTTAATGAATCGAAGTTTATATTAAATGATATAGGTTTATTTACAAGTGTATTCATACTATTTTGAAAACATCCCTAACCCTGCAAATCTTCCCTTTATTCAGTGCAAACAGTTTATAATCCACTCGGGTTGGAAGGCTAACACATGAATTCATTACACCTTCCATTGGCTGAACATATTTTGCTACAACAATGTTATCCAATGATGTAATTAGCTGCTGCGGATAGCATTGGAATACATAGTGATAAAATGACACCAGACTTTCAGTAACAGGCCCAGAAACACACTCCTGATAAAGTAGCTCGCCGGAATCGACCTTTTCTTCCACTACATGAAATGAAATACCTTGTGCCGAATTTTCTATACACGCCCAGAAATACGGAAATAAACCTCTATTGGAAGGAAGCAAAGACGCATGTTTGTTAATAGTTCCAATTCGTGGAATAGATAGCAGAACATCACGAACGATATGATCGACCATAATTATCAAGATATCAGGTTTCATATCTGACACCAAATCTGTACACTCTTTAGAGTTTGGATTCCTCACGTAGTGATATGGCACATTATATCGATGACAAATAGAATTGTAATTATTATCTCTTAAACAAATTGCTCTTACCATTAAATTCCAAAAATAAAACAACGTAATCAAAATGGTATTGATAACTCCGAATACATGTAAAAACCATAATCCTTCTTTACCTTGTTTAATACTTCCCAGTTTGGACTCACATTCTATGAAACATGTTATTTCATATTTAGCACTACCTTGAATCAGAAGGAGAAAGCGCTCCCATGCCGACACCCCCCAAAGCTTATCAGAGGAGCTTATTATTGCCACTTTTATTGAAGTCATGAACTAACCTTGTTAAGCACTTTAATTACTTTAGAAGCAACTCTTTTGTCCCATTTACCGGAAATGGGTAAGTTGATGACATGTTCACTAAAGAATTTAGCATTCGGATATTCGTCATCCTTAAATTCGTACTTACGCTTATAGCAAAGAAGTAACGGACAAACATACTCTAGTACTTCTCCTACTTGAACACCCCTTGAAGCACATTCCTTCATTATTAAGTGCTTTTGTTTTGTAATAGCGACAACCTGAGAATAAGTAGCCCCCCCGCTGTGCAAAATATTTATTTCAGAAGAAGTTTGGTGCTTCAAATAAAACTCAGCATATTTGCGTCGTGCATCGATCATCGTGTCGTATTTATCCAACTGCACTAAACCAATCTTCGCACCCCAATTCATAGGCTTCAAACACCAGTCATCGGGGAATTCAATCTTCGACTCGTCATGGTATTTAACAAATCTATCAATTAGATTAAATTTTTCACAAAGGTTTACGATAGGAAAGCATATCGGGCTAAATACAAAATACATGATAATGAAATATGCTATTTTCATAAGTTTTGCTTTTGATGTTGCCTTTTCGAAATATTCATTCCTATATTCTGATAATTTCTCATTTAAATCATCATTTGATGTCAAAACAACCCCGCCAAAGATAGATGTGACTATTTTGCTGATATTTAAACCAAAAATAGCTGCGTCACCAAATGCACAAACATTATTACTATCCCAAGTACATCCAAAAGAGTGTGCCACATCTTGTATTACATAAATTTTATGACCAAACTTCTTTTCAGCATCTGAAACGATTTGTTTCATTCGTATAACATTCGCAGGGTAGCCGAGAATATGTGTAAAAACAATTGCATGCGTATTTTGCGTTATACATGAAGCTATTTTGTCTAAATTCATGTTCAGATCATCACATGATGAGTCAATGAAGATAGGCTTGTTTCCACTTATCTCTATCGCATGAGGAACTACAGTACATGTATATGCAGGGCAGATAACTTCTTTATTATTAACTCCCCATACTTTTAATAAACTATAAATACCCGTCCGACCATATGAAAACATTACGCCATACTTGTGCCCGAATTTACCAGCAAACTTCTGTTCAAACGCTTCAACTGCGTTTCTGTTACTTTTAAAAAGAGTAAAGAACTCTTCTTTACCTAAGTATGGTTTAAACCTTGGAATCATTTTTATTAGATAATATTAATAAAGCGTTTGAGGCAGATACAGAACTTCAGTTACTATATTTAGAATCAAACTGAAGTCCTAAATGTAACAATCTTTGAGGTCTGGACAAGCTTTTCATGCGATCTCATATAGTATCCACTCGATGCCATATGGATGGCTCTTGATTTTCCAGAATGTTCTATCTTAACACAACCTTTTGGTTTTGATATTTTCTCTTCTATCACAATATTTTCTTCGGTAAATAGAAACTTTCGGATGACTTTTCCGTCAATTTTACTCTTACCCGTCATCAGCATCTTCACAATTATTTTCTTAAAAAGGTTACCTATATATGTTGACTTAAACACAGTCAACGACAACATCCGCAATACTATTGTTGTGAATGGGGTAGGTAATGAACTATTAATTATATAGAATCCGGCATTGATCATTGTGTCTTTAAAATCAATGGATATCTCTTTTTGTTGTGTTGAAAATGTATTCCCATTGTTAAGTTTTCCGAATAATCCGCCATCGTCTGCATCCAACAGTCCTATTATTTTATCAAAAACCTTAATAGTACCTCCTTTATGGAAGTTAACGATAGCATAATATCGTTTTGTCGATTTTACATAAATTCCACTATCTTCAAATAACCATTCACCGCATTGTTCATATGGAAGCTTCTCAGTGCTACTATCCGACAATTCACCAGAATACAAACAGGCTACCGCATAAGAGTTTAATAGGGGAATAAAATTCCCAATATCTATATCTTGTGGTAATAAATTATTACCAGCTTCAATGCCAAATCCAAGCTTATCAACAATCAACTTTGCTGTTTCTGAATATTGAGATAGACCAACAATACCACCCAAATAGCACACTTCAGTATTTCGCGAGCCATAAAGCCCGCCAATGGTACCGTCAGGATGGACAAAGTATTTCAAATATTGAAGGCTTTTCTCGAGAGAGTCTAACAACTGAGGGCATTTTGCTTCTTCATATGCACAAAAAAGGTAATAGGTGCATAATGTTTGATACCCAGGATCTGCCCCCTCGTATTCTCTGTACCACCCTTCGTCGGACTGATTATCGTAAATTAATAGTAACAACTCATTACATCTATCTTGCCCTTCTCCAGTGAATTTATTCCACAAGGCCAAAGCCGCAACAGCTGTTGCAACATGGTTAGAAATGATGGCATGTTTTTCATCATTCTTGGTAAGAAACAGTATCAATGGTCTAACAATCTTAAGGTACTGCTTTCTCTTTTCATCACTAATTTGTTCTTCAAGGTGCTTGATTGCAGATAAGATATCAAATGCCACAAGTGCTGTGACACAAAATGATGATTCATCAGGATACGCTTCTACCATTGAACCATTTCGAGCATGTATCTTGTTAACCGCAAGAATCGCCGCGTCAATTACTTTTAGCGTAAAGGTATTATTCTCAATAATGCCAGACTTTAAAGCGATAGCAAGAGTATGTACCCCACCCTGCATTGAACCATTAACAAAATCTTTGACTTTCCATCCCCAGTAGTCTCGATCTCCAAAACCATATGTATTGGATAAGTGATCTAAGTCATATAGATTGAAGACCTTATTTAGATTATTCTTGATTGTTTGGCTATAGATATTCATTCAATTTTGTATATGAGGAACCCCAGTTGTAATCATTGGAAAAAACTCGCTGGTGCCAGATTATTGCCGCTTCTCCATGGACGAACTTCACTTCATTAACCCACTTGTTGATTTCATTATCACGCTCTTCATCAGTATATTCATGGTAATCATAAAACTGTGAATCCATTAATACGTTTGGCAACGCTTTAAGTTTCATCGATTCGTTTTGAACAAAATCCCAAGGGCGAAAGCTCAGTGCCGTTCCATTTCTAAAACCCGGCCGATCATTGAATCCAAGAGTTGTATCAAGTTCAAGCCCTGCTCGTTGCTGCGCTTTCCACGTTTTTGCCCACGAAAATCGTAACCAATGCTGACGACAACTTTTCACTGTAGATCCAAGAACCAATTCAAGTTTCTCTTTCTCTCGCCTGATATCATTTTCATCTTGACATGAATCAAATGAGGTATGCAGACCAATTATCCAGCTGCGTTCATTAAGCCTATTAATAATATTCTTAAGCTTTGGTCTATTTATATCATACCCCGGATCAAATATTTTTTTTTTAAAAGAACGACAAAGAGAAACATCACCTGCAAAAAAGTTAAAATGACTTTTCACCCCATACTTATTTTCAAGCTCAATTATTTTTTCAAACTGCCAGTAATTATCGCAAGAAACCAGAAAGCGCAGAGCTTTTACGATACTTTTGAATCCGTTTATATATTTTTTGGTTTTTAAATTTTGCAAACAGTTAAAACAGTAAAAAACAGTCTGCTTGAATCGTATTACCAGGGTTTTTGAAACAGCATCAACATCATGTGTTAGAGTTATATTAGCCTCTGGTAGATGTCCAAACAAATCATCGGCTTCAACATTTTGCTCATGAGCTGCCCATTCTCGTAAAAACAGTGCAATCCTGTTGCACCACGCATGATCCCATATTTTTGAGTCCCAGCATTTTAATCTATAGGAATAAGAGTGTGTAGGGCCATGTTGCTTTTCCAACTCTATTTCAGCTAAACCATTCATGTACCAGAATATGCTTAGTATCCAATCAACGTTTTGCCACTTACCATCTCCAGATAGATATTCAGGAATAAGCAGTTGCCCATCAACACCCCATTTTGCCCCCCAAAGGGGTAAGTCTACGATAACCATTTGGGGAGGAACTGCTTCATGCTCAGCCAATGCTATTTCTACTGTTTTGAGTTCAGAGAGATATTTTTTTTGATTCCCCCAATAACAGTTGAACTGATCTAATATGTACTCTCTAATCTCAGATGAACTCATGAAATCTTATTTACCAATACTCTTTCCTCGTAATAGCAGAAATAGCATAATGTTATTCTATTCGAAATATAAGCAAAGAAAACAACATAAAGAGACTTGATTTTCAAGAATATCAGTTACAACAAAAAGTTTAGCTTCCATTATATTTATACCTAAACTTTTGGTTTCTGAAATAAACAACTAAATTCAAAAGAATCCATACTCGATGTGCCGGTATTTCGTTTAAAGGTGTATTGAATTTAGAATTTTGAACTCTGGAAATCATTTTCTCAACTTCACTTCTGTTGAACATTTCAATATATTCATGGTTATCGAGAATGTATTCTTTTACAAAATCCTTTAGACCATCTTTAAACCAATAGGATAAAGGGGTAGGAAATCCCCGTTTGGGAAGTTTATATAAAAATCCAGGCAATCTATTCTTCATTGCAGTTTTCGGAATATGCTTCAGATCAAGGTTTTGAAGTTTTTTTGAAAGTGGAATAGACAATGCAAAATCAAGCATCTCATTATCACAAAGAGGCGTACGTGACTCAAGGGAAAAGGCCATACTGATTTTATCTTCAATATTAAAAAGGGCGGGTAGATAATACTTTAGATAAGTTAACACCAGCCTTTCATAATCATTTTCGCAATCATTTTTTAAATGATTTAACTCCTTCAAAGGATCTGTTTTGGTAACGATCTCATTATACCAATGCTTTGTTAGAACCGACTTCAAACTTCTAAGTGAAAATATATTTGGCAGAAAAAAACTATTTTCTTTTTTTACCAATGGGGAGAAGAGAAAATAGGCTGCATGCATGCTCTCTCTTAATGACGATTTTTTTATCAAGGAAAAAATGTTTCTCTTGCCATATATTACCTTGAAAACAGGATATCCGGCAAAAAACTCATCCCCGCCATGTCCTGTTAAAATGACCTTAACATCTTCTGACGCTTTTTTAGCAACCATATATTGTGAAAATGACCCCATTCCCACCCTGGGTTCATCAAGATGCCAAATTATTTTTTCAATATCCCGTTCAAAATCAGCTGGATCTATCCTAACTTTTGTGTGATTAGTTCCAAAAGAATCAGCTATTTTTTTTGCATCTTCGGATTCATCGTAAAATCCTTTCATTCCAAAATAACCGGTATAGGTTTCTATTTTATTTTTCAATTGAGTTGCAGCACAACAGACAACAGATGAAGAATCAAAACCGGAACTCAGGTAAAATCCCAATGGAACATCACTTAATAAATGCCTGCTAACCGATCTATCCAGTATGTCTCGGTATTTCTCATATTGTTCGGTATCTGAAACAAACTGCCGTTGGGTAAAAGATGGCATCCAAAACTTTTTCCGACGAACGCTATTTATTTTTGTTGCATAAATTACAATTTCCCCGGGTTCTACCATTTTGATAGTTTTATTCAGTGTTCTATTGGAGAAATAATTTTCATACAACAGGTATTCTGCAAAGGATTGCATATCTGTTTGCATATCTATTGCGGTATTTTGAGAGATGGCTTTAAGTTCGGAAGCAAATGTCAAACTTTTCTGTTCTGGCAGACATGAATAGTATAACGGCTTTATTCCAAGCCTGTCCCTTCCAAGAATAAGCTCCTTTTTTTTGTCGTCCCAAATTGCAATGGCAAACATTCCATTTAATTTTTCAAAAATTGCCAGGCCAAACTCAATATATCCATGGATGACAACCTCAGAATCTGATTGAGACTTGAACTGATACCCTTTATTTACAAGATCTTTCCTGATTTCCGAAAAATTGTATATTTCCCCATTTACACAAACAGCAACACTTTTTTCTTTATCAATAAATGGTTGAGCGGCATTCTGCGAAAGATCGTTGATTGATAATCGGCAATGTCCCAAATGAATATGTTCAGAATAAAAAAAACCACAAAAATCCGGCCCCCTGTGGTTCATAATATTGATCATATTGTCTATCAAGTTTTTATTCTGATGATGCCCTGTAACCCCTGCAATACCGCACATGACTTATTTACCATTCCTTAATTCTTCTAATATTGAATGTAGGGTTTTGTAAGTCTCTTCATAATTTTTTTTATGCTGGTTTGTCAGAAAACCAAGTGAAAAAAACTGCACGGCCAACACGAAAGAAATTGCCATGGTTATCCATGAAGGGGTTGCATTAATCATAGAGTTTCTGAGGGCAGAATAGAGGTTTAGACCCTGCCCAACATCATTGATAACCGTCATTATAGAAATCAAAAAAACAAAGAAAGAAATCATCATTAACAGGCAGGCGGGAACCGTATATATAAATCCAGGCCTGTTCAATAGTGCAAAAAACAGATGAGACCCGCTTGTTTTCCTTATTTTTAAGGTTGATCGCCGTTTTGCTGGTTTTGCTTTATTTAATAACTTTTCATTTCTCCACTTTAAATCTGCGGGAATTTCATGAATCCTTGCACCTAAAATCTTAGCTTTATATAGAATCTCCAAATGAATGTCTTTCCCGTTGGAATGAAGATCAATTTTCTTGATAAACTCTTTTTTGTATGCCCGCACAATACAGGTTAGCACACTAAGGTTACCACCATGCATATAAGATAAAATCTTATTTCCTATCTGGCTGATCCATAACCTGTTCAGGGGAACATTTCTTACGGAGCCATCCTTTCTATAGGCCGAGGCAACAACGATATCTGCATCTTTCGTTTTTAATGCCTCGACTAATTTTTCAATATGGTATGGCGCGTAGCTAAGATCGGCATCCAAGGTAACGATGATCTCACCTGCCGCCGATTTTATTCCCTTTCTTAGAGCCATCCCTCTGCCGTAATTTGTCACGAGATCAACTAATTTCAGCCATTTTTTTGTCAGCTTAATCTCTTTTAATATGCTGAGCGTATTATCCGTACTGCCGTCATTAACCGCTATAATTTCCCAATTATCACCTGGGTTTTCCATGTAGGAGGTTAAGTATTCTTCTAACTCCTGCAAAGATCTTCTTAAACTATTTGACTCATTGAAAAAAGGTACAATTATTGAAAGTTTCATAGGGATGTGACTATCCTTAGCTTAAGCCTTTTAAAATATTATGGAAGCAACTTATTATTTTCTCTGGTCCCGCCCTTCGAATCAACTTGCCTCAGCCAGTCTTGGATCAAAAAAGCCCAACTTAGATGTTTTTCAACATAATTGCGCCCGTTTGTTCCCATTCTCACTGCTTTCTCAGGATCCGTGACAAGTGCTTTAATGGCTGTGGCCAGAGCCGCTGAATCTTCCGGTTTCGCAACAAGTCCGGCTTTTGCCGTATTAATAAGATTGGCGCCTTCGCCAAATCCACTATATAAAACAGGTTTTCCAGAGCCCATAATGGGAAAAACTTTTGAAGGCCGAGCACCTTCAAACATGGGTATATTTATTAAACTTGCAAAACCTGCAAATGCAATTGAATACAGCCTGGCAACATACTCTGGTGGCTGAGGATCTAAAAATCTGACATTGGTTAATTGAAGTTCTTTACAAACCTTCTGTAATCTTTCCCGATCAGAACCGCTTCCTATAAACACCATAAGCACCTCGGGCAATTCATTTTCAAGCAAGGCCATTGCCTTTAGCATCACATCAAGCCCTTGAGCATACCCTATTGTGCCAGCATAGAGTATTACCACGCGATCTTGAATGCCAAGTTGTTTGGCCAATTCAGTTTCATAATCCCGGGGATAAAACATATGAGTATCAACACCATTGGGCAAAAACAGCACTTTTTTATCCGGTACTTTTTTTTCTTCCAGCAACGTTTTTTTAATGCCTTCTGTTACAGCACAAACAAAGGTAGATTTTCTATATAAAAAAATTTCTAATTTTTTAAGAATTCTTAGTGTAAGTCCATCTGAAATAAAACCAAGTTCTTCTATGGAATCTGGCCAGAGATCAGCAACATTAAAAATAATGGGAACTTTATTAAAAAGACTTATCAGAACTGCAGGAAGTCCTACGAATAAAGGAGGAGATTCTACAAAAATATAATCTGCTTTTTTTGCTTTTAAAAGCCCAAAAAACGAAGAAATCATAAATGAAAGATAATTCAAAATTCGCTTTTTGCCTGAACCTGTTGCTGCATAAACCCAAACACGATGAACCGGTATACCTTGCAATTCTTCTTTTAGATAAACCCTATCCCGGTAGCCTGGATGAATAACGCCTTCAGGGTAGTTAGGCATAGCTGTAATTACTTCAACTTCATGTCCTTGTCCTTTGAGAGCTCTAATCATTGCTGCCAACCGAACTTGTGGCGCACCGATTTCAGGATGAAAATACTGACTTAGAAATAATATCCGCATTATAATAACCACTTAAATAATAAAATAGTTTTAAGTTCCCGCTGTTACAATTTTTATAATATATTTTTTTAGAACTGAACAATGAATCTTGAGCGCAATTCCATATTTTTTGCCTACTTCTTAATCCAGCTAAGAACATGGGTTCTTAATAAGGGAACAGAATTAAAAACATGGTATAAGAAAGTATTTTTTCTGGTGACCACCCTTCCCAAAGGAGGGGCCAATGTCAGATTCCAGGTCTTTATATCGGCCATGGGAAACAACTTACGCAGTTTTGCAGTTGGAATGCCCCTCACATCGGGATTACGTGGATTATTATACTTAAAATCATACCATAAAACACCACCACCCGGGGCGACAAGATCCCACATTCTTTTTGCAAGTGCATGTTGAAAGTCATCTCTTAGAATCGATGTAAAGACTGTTGACTGTAGGACGATATCAAAGCTCTCCTGCGGCTCATCAATCTTCAAAGCATCTCCCGGAAGAACCTTAACAGCGTCCGGTAACCTTAGTCTTGCATTGGCTGCACGCTCTTGGCTTAATTCGTTGGCCACCATATTTTGTGGTCTGAAACCCATATTGATCAAACGCAGAAGATTGGAACCAGATCCACAGCCAATTTCCAATACTCTTTTTTCTGAAACAGGCATTAGTTTGCATTGATGGACCCATCGGAACAGCGCCCTGTCCAATTCTTGTAAAACCATAAAAACATATGGACTAAGAGGGTGGTAAAGAGTCGACTCTGGAATCTGTTTTCTTCGCTCGTATCGATCGTGAATCTGCTGGACTTCAGTATGCAGAGAGGACGTGCTTTTATAATCCTGTTTTGCGTTATGTTCTTGATTGGGAATCATATGCCACTAATATTCCAAGAGTTAATATCTGTTAACTAAAAAAAGTATCCTTCGACGAACAAAACTCTTAATCTTGTTTAAAACTCCACTGAAAAACGCTCAAGCCACAATCCAAGACAGGCACACCGAAACAAAGATGCATCAGAAAAGCCAGAACGATTATTTTGAAACCCTTTAAATGCATTCGCCACTTCTGAAATATTCAAAATTTCAGCCAACCTGGGTGATTTGCCGATACTTGACAATAATTGTGTTCCCAGATTTCCCTTCATCCAAATACTTTGCGGAGTCTCAAAACCAAATTTTGTCCGCCGTTTGTGTATACTGTCCGGTAAGGTCGTCCCCAATGCCTCTGACAATAATCTTTTAGTCATGCCTTTACGAAAGAAAAACTCAGACGGCATCGCCAGGCAATGCTCCACAAATCTATGGTCAACAAAAGGGACCCTGGCTTCTATACTATGTGCCATACTGTTTCGATCCTCATACCGAAGTAGGGCCGGCAAACTCCAAAGGCGAAGATCAGCTACTTGGTGTTGCTTCATAGACGAAACATCACCCATTTTTTCCTGCCAGGCAGATCGGCTGAACTGCCGCCACTCCGGTGACAATAGATCATAGACCCTGTCATGCCGCTTTCTTAAAAAAGCAGGCAAATACCGTTGACCGGCTTTAAAATCAAAGATTCTCTGGTCGCCTTTTGTAATTAAGTCAAATAAATGCCTGTAGGCTCCTATGAACTTTCTGTCCCGGATCAGTTTTTTTAAATAAAAAAAGGCGTATTTCCGATACCCGCACAATGATTCATCACCACCCTGCCCATCAAGCAATACAGGAATTCCTGATTGTTTTGCAGCTTTCATGACACACCATTGAGCGTAGAGACTTAAAGATGTAAATGGTTCATCCTGCATGTAAATCAATTGATCCAGGTCCTTGGATAATTGATCATCATCCGGGTATACCTTGTTCGAAAAAGATCTTCCGTGTTCGGTAACGGCATCCATGTATTCCTGCTCATCAAATTCAAAGCCAGGAAAACAGGAAGAAAAAGTATGAACAGGGCGCTTAAATTCTCTGGAAACCATACTAACGATACTGGAAGAATCCATTCCTCCGGACAAGCAGCTGCCTACCGGCACGTCAGAACGAAGATGCTGGTCTAAAATAGTTCTGAAAAGCGTTCCCGTGTCTTCAACCGCATTGTTCCATGATATTTTCTGCTCAGAGAATTCCGGGCTCCAATAGGATTGGGTTTGCAGAGAAGAGGGGACATCACCAAGTTTCCATGACATTACATGGCCAGGTTCCAAAGGAGTGACCTGAGAAAAGAAACATTTCTCCGGTTCATGGCCAACTACATCATCCAGCAAGTAATCGACAACTTGCTGCCGGTCGGCCTTTGGGCGAAAGTCCTGAAAGGCAAATAATTGTTTGGGTTCTGATACGACAGCTATTTTTTTCCCATTTGACCAGGTATATAATGGTTTTATCCCCAAGCGATCCCGACCCAGAAAAACCATCCCCTTAACAAGATCAACCAGAACAAAAGCAAACATACCTGCAAAACGGGAAACACAATCTATTCCCCATTTTTTATAGGCATTGATAATCACTTCAGTATCGGTACCCGTTTTAAAGAGAAATCCAGAATCTTCCAATTCTCTTTTCAACTCGACATAATTATAAATTTCGCCATTATAGGTTATCCAACAAGTGTTATCAGCTGATGCCATTGGCTGATTCCCAGCGGAACTTGTGTCAAGAATCGACAACCTCACATGGCCTAAGGCCCAATCTGATTTACCCTTAAAAGAGTCCTGTGCTAATGCCCCCCCTTGCCCGATAACAGTTCCTCTTCCATCCGGCCCCCTGTGGGCAATTAAATCTAATGATTTATTTATTAAGACGGGTAGTTCACTTATTGGCTCTGTCAAAAAAATAGCACTAATACCGCACATAATTGTTCCTGTATCAAAGGGAAAAGAACGCATTCATCCCGGTTGATTATAAGTTTTACTTTTTATCGAAAATTCAAGGAAGACTTTAACACTGACAGCATCTGGGGCAAGCGCCAGATAATTCCGGATATTAATAAAAATAAAGATGAATAAAGTAATGCCCACGCGATTTGAATCGGTTCATCATGCCTGTAGAAAACCTGTAAAAAGAATAGGATCATCCCTGCTCCAAGTCCCCACAAAAACTTAAAGTCATTTTGGGCCATCCCATATGTTACAAAGACATTTGCCAAAACCAATGCGGTCATTGCAAAACTGATGATGGGCAACAAACCAGAGGAATCGCCATATTTCTCTCCATAGGTCAGACTCATTACGATTTCCGGAAAAACAGTACACACAAAAGTTACGGCTCCGGAAAGTAGAGCTGTCATGACAAAAGACACCATGAAGACTTTTCGGCTGCTTTCTCCCTTGTTTTGGGAGTGGGCGACCTCGGGGAACATCACCGTGACGATTACAGAAGGCAATAGATATGCGATGTGTCCTATAACAGCAGCGGCAGAATACATACCAGATTCTGCAGGATCACAATAATGTCGCACCAGAACGATATCTAAATTCAGAAAACCCATGATCGTTGCCGTAGATAATAAAGTTGGGATAGCGTATTTAAAAATATTTCCGGGTAACTCTTCTGGAACCCTCCCCCCAGGCAAGATAATAACATCCTTTAAATAATAATATCCGATTATTAGAGTTATGCACACACAAAAAAACACAGAAGAGACTGCTCCATTAATCCCAAAGCCGAAATACCATACCAGCAGGACCGCCAGAAAGAAACGAATTGAACTCAGGCACAGGTTTAATATCCCATAAGGTTTGAATCTCCGCAATCCTTGTAAAAGCCCCAAGGGAATAGACAAAAGTATGGTCACGCCAAGAATCATAACCATCACGACAAGTGGGAATTGCTTTGTCACATTTAAAAAAGAACCGATGGCAGGCGTGCTCAAAATACCAACAATTATAACTGCCAGAACTATAAAAAAAAGCCACTTGGAAAATTTACGCGCAAATGCGGCAAGCGCCTGATCTCCCAATAAAGTTGAAAAACGGGCAACCACGAGTTGTACAACGATCATCGGGGCCACAAGGAAAACAACCAAAGAGTTTAATGCATTGAAAGTACCATAATCATCCGGACTTAATATTCTCCCCAATAAAAAATAGAATAGATAGTTGAATACATTTCCAGAGTTAATCAAAATCAGGATAAGAAAATTATTGGATATGAATTTACTTAAAAGGAAATTCTCCCCAAGTTTTTTACCTCTGGAACTATTTGCTTTTTCAGTCATAATTTAAAAATCATTATATAATATTACAATTTTTGGTATAGAACGTATTGTCCTGGCCAAAACAGCTGGTCTCTTCCCGAAACCAGCCCGACTTCTATGCTCTATACGTTTTTTCGGACACCATCCACGCCGGTACACGCCACAAAGGCAGTAGGTACAAACGGAGGCGACGGTCTCTTGCTCGCACATTGCAGTTCATCATAGCCGGCATCCTTAAACCACTGAACAACCTCTTCATCATCATGACGATGTATATATCTTGGCGTAAATCGATCACGAGCCGCATGAAGTGCCTCGCGAGCACCATATTGTATCTGGGCCTGCCCGCTATTTTTCATGGAGATTATTTTTTGGTGTGCCATATATAGAGGAATCAAGGGCATTAAACTCAAATTCTGAAGCCAAGTCGGCTGAGGCCAGATAATCGGTCTTAATACATTCTCAAGTGACATAATAGCCCGCCTCATAAAACTTCTGCTTTCATCAAAAGGACTGTAAACCCAAATATATAACCGCCCCATTTTTTTAGGAAGTTTTGAAAGGTTATCAAATGCAGTTTTTGTTGAATATGTATGATGGATAACGCCTTGGCTGTATACAAAATCAAAGGTCTCTCTTTTAAATGGCAAAGCAAAGGCAGATGCCTGGACAATATGCAAAAACTTATTTTCTGAGAAGTGCTTATTCGCGGCATCAACGCTGTACCCTAAATCGACACCCACCAATTCACATTCCTGAGACCGCGACACATAATCGGCTATGCCTCCAATTCCTATTCCAAGCTCTAAAACTCTTTTATGCTGGACCGGCTTATTATCCAAATCGAGCATGAAGTTCATGCAACGAAACATTTCATTCGGTGTCAAATTCCAATAAGATTCACCATCCCAGTCATAATCAACCCACTCATTGGAAAAGCTTCTGAGTACATCGGCTTCACCAATTGCCGGTTTCTCATTCGGCAGGGAATAATCCGGGCATTCTTTTGACAATCTCTCTTTGAATTTTTTTTCAAAAATCTCACCAACTTTGGTTCTGAATGTCAACAGACGTGGAACACCATTATCTATCGGATAATAAATCTTTTTTATTTTATTCAAAAGTACGCCGTTTATGACTTCATTTGAAATCAGGCGGGAATCGATACCTGTTTTTTCTGCTAATAAAATATCTTTATCTGATAAATTATTTATCCTGGAGTCCCACTCGATTAACTCCAAAGGAGATTTATCAATCGGACATACTATTAAATCAAGAAGCCTTAATTTCATATGCAAATACCTTAACTATTTTCCTCTGTTTTTTTCAACATCAAATTTTTCTCATACCCGAGACTCTTCGAACAGCATTTTTTCCCATAGAGGCTTGGCATATTCCCATGTCAATTTTTCAGCTCGACAGCGCCCATTTTTTGATAATCGCTCAGATAATACCGGGTCTTTTAACAAATCCAGACATACCGCTGCCAGTTGCTCAAAATTCTCGTTTTCTACCAATATTCCATCTTCCTGGTTATTTACGAGAAATGGCACCCCACCCACGTCAGTTGCGATTACAGGTATTCCCAAAGACCACATCTCCAAAATGGTAACCGGCATATTATCTACTCTGTTTGTCTGAATGTAGATATCATGTTCTGAAGCTAATTTAGGAATCTCCTTTTTAGGTACCTGGCCTAAAAAGGTGATATTTTTCAAACCCAACTCGCAACTCATTTTTTCAAGGCTGGACCGATGCCCGTTATCGCGACCGGCAATTGTCATGACGGCTTTCGGAATCTGCTTTTGGATGACAGCAAACGCTTTTATTGCCATTTCCGGATTGTAAATATGATGGGTGCCTCTCATGAACAAAAACTTTGGTTTTAAATTTGAGCGAAGCTTAAAAGTATAGTCCCCTATTTCAATGAAATTTGGAATTGTTCCGTCTATAATGATTTTTCGGTCAGAAAGCTCTTTTTCCAAAAAGCCATGGGGCGTAAGCACGACATGAGGCAACCCCAGCACAAATCGAGCAAATTTAGAGTAGCGGTCAATAAAATCGGCCATCCAGCCGCCATGAATCATTACAACAACTTTCCTTTTAAAAAGTCTGCCATATAGAACAGCCAAAGCTTCATATGTAAACGCTCTAAACCCATACATATTCACCAGGAGGATATCATGACGCTTTATCATCCCAGGTCCACGGAATGCTATATCAACAAATCGTCCAAGGCCTGATTTTGCTGCGCTTAACATTCCGATCCTGACACCTGAATTATCCAATTGCTGGGCGATAATCTGCCCCTGCGATTTTAGCATGGACGGATTGCACGGAGTAATAACCAATACGCTTTTCATTTGGTCCTTTTTAATAAAATAAAAAATTATTGCCCCCCTTCTTTCAATCCTGCGGAATTGGAATGCACAGGTTGTCTTTCTCTTTCCTCGACTTTAATCACAAGTAACCCGCAACCCAAAATCCACCATCCCATTTTCCAGGAGTAATCACCAAAGAAAATATTATACCAGAAAAGCAAATTCAGCATTAATACAATTAGCGCATATTCTCTTACTTGTTTGTTTTCATGATAAATCAATTTAACTAAACGCCAGCTGACTCTACCAAACAAGACCATAAAAACGACGAATACTGGCACCCCGCCCATTAACAAATAATCTATGAAACCATTGTGAACCATTACGTATCGCCCGGCGTTGGATGCTATACCGATATTACTCTCCAACCATTCAGCTGAACTGGGTGCCCCAATCCCGTATCCCAACCAGGGCTCCTTTTTAACAACGGTCCAGCCCCTTTTAATCAGCATCATTCGAAAATTCGTTGAGCCATATAATTTAAATGTATACCGTTTTTGAAATATATCACTTTTTTTAAATATTTTAGTTATAAAATTGGTTTCGTTTTCGGCGGTTGTAAAATAGTATTTTTTTAATCCGGGAGAAATAATAATGAGCAAAGCAAATATAATTATGAGCATGGTTTTCTTTTTTTTTATTCTAAAAAAAACATACAAAACCAAACACAAAAGCATTAATAAGACGGCTTTTCTTGACCCGGTATTCCAAACTACCCATGGGAGAAATAAAATCCCGATACCTGCTAACTTTTGATAATATCCTTTTTCAGTAAGGATAAAACCAAAACCAATAATAATTCCGGCATCCAGCATTAATGCAATAGAGTTCGGGTTAAACTTTCCAAACGAATTTCCCGTAGGAACCGGATGCCAAAAAAAACCTAAGTAGTAACATGCGCCAACTACCAACATAATTAACAATGCGATATGAAGTTGGAATTTTATATCATTAAAATTATCTCCCTGTCCCCCAATTACAAGACTAGCAAACAAAAGGAAAATCATCCGGAATCCATCTAAATAATAGTCCCAGACAATCCATTGGCAGATAACCCATAAAAGGATCAAACCTGCAACAGTCCATACAATTTTGTCCTTCACGGGAGACCAATTGTGCAAACCGATTAATGTCATCCCCAATAACGTTAGCATTGGAACAGGGATACCTACGATTCTAATATCACCTGTATCCACCAATAAGCTAAAGAGAAAAATAACGATTGACAGTTTATACAAGACGGGATGAATATCCTTCGGGATATATTCTGTTATCTTATTCACAATGACTTTAATGCCCGTTAACCCGAACTATATTATTATAGATTTTCATGAGGTTAATCGTAAAATTCCCCATGGAATAATTTTGTTCTGCAACCATTTGACCCTTTTGTCCATAATTTTCCCTTAGGGAACGATCCTTTGCCAGTATCTTTATACAAGATGCCAATGCTTCAATATCGCCGGTTTCTGCCAACATGCCGGTTTCACCATGAAGGACCAGTTCCCCTACCCCCCCGGAGTTAAACCCAATTACAGGTTTGGATGCTGCCATGGCTTCCAGAACAACTCGTCCGAAACTTTCGTCAGGAGAAGTGTGCACCATAATATCCAAGGCCCTCATCATACCGGGGACATCATTTATGTGACCGGTAAACTTAAACTTGGAAGCCATATTTAAGGATTCTATCTTAGACAATAGTTGCTGGTAGTATTCCCAACCAGATTTTTCATATTCCGGTAAGATACCACAGATAACAAATCGAGCATCAGGCATGGAATCATGAATTTGTCCAGCAGCTTCAATGAACCAATCATGCCTTTTCCAAAATGTCCCGACAGCTGCGCACATGCCAATCAAGATATGCTCTTCTCCAATACCCCATTTAATACGAAGCTTCTGACCGCGGCGAACAGAGTCAGAAGTTGAAAATTTTTCGGTGAGCAAAGGATTTGGAACAATTTTTATTTTCTTCTCAATTTCAGGCGGACTATTTTCCTTAATGCACGCTGCTGTGATATTTGAATTTGCAATTAAACAGTCAGCAGTTTTTCCCAACAATAATTTTACAATATGGGGCGGCAGACTGAAATGATGCGGATGATTGTCACCAAACAGTTCCCGGACATGCCAAATATGCCGGGTATTGGTAAAATACGCAGCGGTAGCCGCATCCCACTGCACGATAGTATTACTATGGACAACATCTATTTTCCATTGCCGGATTAACCGGATTATTTTTAGAACCGGTAAAATATGGAAGCCACTGTGAACCAAACGTTTGATTCTAATTAATAACTGCATCCATAATGGTTCATCCAATGGTAACGTGCACCATGGCATATAGACAACCCTAAGACCTGAGCACAATTGCCTAAACCGATCCAGATCCTCTTGCCGCCCACTCGGGTAACACACAGCATATAGTTCGACTTGATCCTTTGGTAAGGATTTTATAAATTGATAGGCGCTCATTGATGCGCCGCCGCTGGCATCATTCAACACATAAAGAATGCGTATTGTTTTCTTGGTTTTATCTTTCATTTTTATTTTTTGTGAAACATGTTCCGAGCAATTTTTGCAGTTAAGATACCTAAGGGCCCCAGCCCCAAAAGAATCATTGAGATATAAGTTCGGGGAATCCTTAACGTGTGCATAGGATAGGTTGCAAAAGCAAAAAGATAAATTTTCAACGCCTGGACCCAAAAACCTTGAGAAAGTCTACCCAAACTACTATCGATGCATACAACCTTTAGAAATGCATTGATGATATCGTCACGGGAAAGCTGAAGTTCCTCCAGACTTTCTTGTGGATAATTTACGGTTTGCATATAGCCATCGACCTGATATTTCAGCGCGGCCTGCTTGGCAGCCTGAGAATCCTGGTTCGAACTGTGAACACGATAGGAAAACAACCGGTCTTTCACCCAAATGAAATCCGGATCCATTGCCAACAGTTTATAAAGGAACACATTATCCGGGAAATAATGGAATGTGGTATCATATCCCTCCACTTCCTTCCACATGCATCTGGGATAGACAGTGCTACAAAATGTTGCCAGGGAACTGCAATGCAATAGGGATTGCTTTAAAGCCTTTTTTCCTCTGATCAGATCTGTTCCAGCGAATGATAGTTCTTTTGCCTGATCAAGGCTAAGCCATGATGGGAATATCTGCCCGGGACTCCGATAACAAATTTTTGATACCTTTCCATTCTCGTCAATCATATCGGTTGAGGCACATAAAACGGTATGTTCAGATCGCTCTCCCTGGGCCTGCAGCACTTGATGATATTTTTCAAGCGCGTTTGGTGCCATTAAATCATCAGAGGATAATAGAATTATGAAGTCACCGTTTGCCAATCTTGTCACCGCCTGAAGATTCGGGGCAAACCCAACATTGTACCGATTTTCGAACAACCTGATTCGATGATCATTAAATGACTCAATAATCTCCACTGATTTATCTGTTGAGGCATTATCAACAATAACAATCTCAAAATCTTCAAATGTCTGGGATAAAACACTCTGTAATGTTTCACCAAGAAAATGACCTAAATTGTAGTTCGGTATGCATACTGAAAAAAACGGCATTTAATGATTCCCATTGAATAATATACTTTTTTTAAACATGCTTTGTGCCGGAAGGGTCACAATTGATTTTCTGAAAGGTATCAAGCTCTTCTGGTGTTCCTAAACAATGCACGGCAGATAGAGGGACTTCATGAATATAGACCGTTTTTTCATCTTTGATCAATTGATTATATAGGGGGGCTATAAATTTTTCTCCCTGCTCTACCTGTGTATGGTCTGAATAATATTCGTCGTAGATTTGTCTATAGAGGGCATAGGAACTGAACCAATAAAGGCCAATTGTCGCATGGTCTGATATCCGTTGTTTTTCTCTTACTTCCACCACTCGGCCGTTTTGATTCAATTTAGCGAAACTCCAATGTTTCCCTTTACCCGGGAAACAGGGAATCCAGCCATCTCCCTTTTGGATAGAATCCGGAGAAAGGAAATCAGGAGAAACGTGCGTATCAATATTATAAATCAAAATTGAGTTCTCCCGGTTTTGAATCTCATCTTTGGCATACAGAACAGTCGTTGCTTGACCGTCCGTAGTCATCTCGACTTCAACTAACCGGTAATTGTCAATAGCCATTAATTCGCATTCTTTTTTTATAAATTCACCCGCATCATCTTCTTTTCTGGCTATAAAAATGAAAGTATTTTCTATCTTCATAAAATTTTTCAAACTTAAGAGAGACCATGAAAATAAAGTCCGGTCACCTGCTTTAATCTGGTATTTTGGAATATCGAATCCGACATCCCAGAATCGTTTTCCCCGGCCAGCCATCGTAATTATTATATTCATATTCTTATTTATACTTCACTCATTCCAGATTGTTTTACAATTTCTGTAAAAATCTCCAAGCCCCTGCAAATGAATGCCTGTTGAGATAAATATCTGTCTGCGTGCAGGGGAACCATACTCAGAAAAAGAAGGCTCTCAATCATCTTCATTTGGAGATAATTCACCTCCCACTTTCCAAGTATTTTTTCCCTGAAAAGCGCCTTGATTGTCTTATGCCGGTCCTGATAATGAACATTCAACTGCATATCACCTTCAATCAGTTCAAGATCAAACAATCCGTTAACCAGAAAGTCATAATCTCCCTCAATGCTGTGACTGAGTTTGGCAATGTCATATCTCGGATCTCCATATATATCATATTTGCCAAAACCTCCACGGGGATCAATAAATCTTGCTATCCTGTTTCGATTATCATAAAGAATGTTACTAAGACAAAGATCTCCATGGATGATTGAAAACCATTTCGGATCGTATAGGTCAATTTTCTGAATCACTTTCGGTAAAAGTTCGAGTGCACGCTTGAGACCGATTACATTTTTTCCGTTGACGGTTAATCTATCAGAGAAAAAAAACGCAAACCGCTTATCATCTAGAATACTGTCCAGCCTTGAAACTGTTTTTTTCTCATACATCTCTGTCATAGCTTCAAGCAATTCACCTTTTTCTTCAGGGACAAGCCGGTAGGCTCCCATGTCGGCAAGAGTACTGCCGATTGCCATAAAAATCTGTGTCCATACTCCAATATCGTAATCAGCATAAAGGTATAGATCATTAAGAGCGGGATACCCATAAAACTCCAGATCAATATACGGTGCATCAAAAGATAGACTATAATCAAAAATTCTCGGAGCCATATATTGAAGCCCCTTTGGTAACTTCAAATACCATTTTATTTCATCTGTAAGTTTCCTGACATTGGTGCTGGTTTTATGAATGATGCCACGACGGTTATCAACTTTTACCCGATTAAAATACCGGCAGTTGAGAGATATTTGTTTTTTTGTGGCATAGTAAGTATCCAGGTGTCCAAAATCCCACCAGTCTTTAACCAAATGAAACGTTTTCTGAGATTCAGATAGTGCATTATAATATTTACGCACAGTTACATAAAATGGGTCTAATTCATCTTTATTGCACTCAATAACACTGGAATTTAAAAGTTCTATAAAAAGTGGAACGTCACTAATTCCAAAAACACCTACAAAAACATTCAACGACAAACCATTCAAATGCTTCTCGGTTAGTCGTTCATTTATCGTTACAAATGAAGACAAGTTATCTAATTCAAACGTTGTCCATCTAAAATGGTCTTCCTGCTTTGAAAAGCAGACAAAATCCCCGGTTGGTGGCTCATCACCAATACAGGTATCTGCAAAGTTCACGACAAGACAATCCGGCAGTTTTTCAATACTTTCCAAAGCACGTAATACGGTTTCACCGATACTGTTGGTGGCATCGACATCTATGATACTGGCCGGTACATCGGGGTGATCATCACAATAACGATATATTTCTTCTGACTGCTCATGTACCGCCACAAGCAGTTCAAATCCACTTTTCTGATAATAGTCAAAGATATAATGCATTGCCGGACGGCTATCCAACGGAATCATAGCTGATGGAATAGGCCCGAATTCACTTTGCAGTTCCAGTGGAACTATTTTAGCACTTGGAAGCAGTACAAGCTTATTCATTTGAAAGGAGCTCCAAAATTTCCTGATAACTTAACCGTAAAAATTCATTGGGCCGAATCGTTTTATCATCAACATAAAAGCCCCCCTTTCCCTGCCAAGGTTTTCCATAGTGAATTTCATCAAATGGAATGTTGTGCTTCTCTAACCATGAAAGAAGAGTTTTCGCTGTATTGGCATTTATCAAACCAACATTGCCATCATACGTTCGCATATTCCTGGCAGTCTGTAAAATTATTTGAAATCCTTTGCGCTTATACTCACAAAGCTGGTTAACCATTTCCTGATAAGGTATAAGATCTGAATATAATTCATTAGCTTTTTTAACAGGACACAATGTCCCATCAATATCCATAACTATGCATTTTTCTTGTTTGATCATTACTCATTCCTTAATCGGTGGATTGAAATCCAAAAACCTTAGATAGGCCGCATTGTGTGTATATAACATTGGCTCAAATATCGTACAACATATCAATACCATTCACATACTTAGAATTTTTGGTCATCCTGAAGGGAAAAAGCTTCATGATATTTCTTGCATCATTATCACAGTTATCATTATATTTCATCTCTACAACGACACCTTCATGATGATATTGAAAATCCAAAAAACTATTGTGTCCAGAGTGTATCTTACTAAAACACATCTGGGAATCGATTGTGATTCTGAATTTCTCGTCACCTGTACTGTAGTACTCTCTTTTGTATCGGTTAAGAAGTGTTGGTACCGATTGCTTAATATCATGGTTGACTGAATCTGGAACTGCCGAGTTTTCAATTACTGTTTTTATCACTGAGTATGTAAATTCCTTATCCAGTGTCAGGGATTTCAACGGATAATTTTTTTTTCTCCCCAGCAATCCTTTTTTAATTTTATACTCTAATACAGGAGATTCAATATCACCGAACAAATCTCCATACCACCTGATACGGGCCTTAATTCTGTCAGTAGCCCCTTCGACATTGTCAAAATAAGAATCAAAATTAGTGGTGTCTAAATAAATATTGTTGACATTTCGGGCAGGATACAACCTGGAAAACAGTGCCGGGTGCATTTTGACCATATTTTCCACTTCATACTTAGTCAATCCCTCGATGAGGGCTTTTCTCTCATATCGATACTCAGTCATTATTGTTCCAGATATGATGTTTTTTCTAAGTTGCTCAAGTACGTTTCTAAGCCTTCAATATCGCTGTCAGTAGCAGTAGGTATGTCAATGCCGGCCGGATTGAAAAACAATTGAATTGACTTCTCATCATATTTTTTGCTCCCACCAAATCCTGATTCCACATAAACTGAACCGCCACCAAAGATCTTTTTCTTTTGATAGGCATTAATATCGATACTATTGCTTTTAAATTGATTCCTAATCAGAAATGCTTTTGATAAATCCTTAACAGCGATACCATACAAATTATCTTCAAACAAATTCTGTTTTAACACGACACTGCTCATCTCCCCAACACTTGCCCCTTTATCTTTAAACCCCTTAAAGCTGTTATTCTCAATTAAAAAATGTGAGCCGCTGACATCCAAACCATCCCCATTTTTATCTCCGGTTGCGGAATATATAAAATAACACTCTTGAATAAGCCCTTTACAATAATCCAAATCCACTTGATCGGCGAAATTATTACTGAATTGATTGTTCTTCAAAAGAACAAATTCAGCATATTTTACATTGAGTCCGTCGTCAGCCTTATTATCTGAAATAACCGAATCCGATATGGTCACCAGTTTGTTATAATGTATCGACAAGCCGCCTGAAAAAAATGCACCATTTATCCAACGCTCACTTCCGTTGGATAGCCTAAGATATCGAATATCACTTGTTGTATTTTGATCGCCAAGGATACCGACCGAACCAAAGGGTTTTGCAGGATCGATAGACGTGATAACAACGGGTTTCTCTTTTGTTCCTTTTATTGTTATTCCATTTTTCCCAAGAACAACTTTGCCCTCTCCAAGCCGCAATCTGGTCCCTTCTTCAATTATCAATTTTAAATTATCCGGAACGATGACGTCTTCCTTGATTTCATAGTCCCCCGGATGGATGGTAAATTCATTTTTTGTAATTGAATAATTGAAAATATCACCAATTCTCTTCAGTCTCGAATCCAACTGATTCTTGTCTGGAAAAAGCCCCTTAATCTGAGCAATTGGTTTCTCTGGGGAAACCAATGTTACTGTAGATGAATCCAAGGTTTTTCCTGTCACTTTATTGTATAAAACAAAAGAGGTCGTATCTTTAGCATTTGCTAAATTCACATTTGCTGGAAAAGAAAAAAGAAGATTATAACTTCTTTTTAATCTATTAGACTCTTTATCCAATGCAGAGGAAAAGCCAATCTGTCCGACAACATCTTTCAACTCAATTCTGCCGGCACCCTGTTTGACAACAAAATTGTCTTCCCAAACCCTAATGATTTTATCCCCTTCAGAGATAACCACTTTCACAATCCCTTTAATTCTTCCCGTTTTCAACTGTGGCAGGTTAATCCTGAGTTGTTTAAATCCAATGGCAGACATCGAGGCTGGCTCAAGTTCCACCATCAAAGATTGATCGTTTGAAGACAGTGAAATTTGAGGGGATGAATTTTCCAGGTATTCTTTCAAAACGTTCATATTATGCCCGACAATATCATTGTACGGGAATAACCCTGAAAGAAGCAGCTTCAACCAGCCTGCATAGTGAGTTTTTCTGTTGTTTTCGACAAGATCCTGAAACTGTTTTCTGCTTTTTTCACCATCATTTGTAATAAACTGATAAATTTTTCTATATTTTTTCTGGCGAATCTGATCATTTTGGGACAACAGATAAAATAACGGAAATTTAAAAACATCTCCATCATGTGCAGTCCAAAGGTTACCTAACTGCTCAGGAGTCTTCTGCCCATCTAAGTTAAGCTTTGATGGTATATTGTCCCGACGAATGGTCGGATAGAATTTTCCACTGGCTGTATCAAAAAAAACATAAAAGTTTCCATTTATTAACCCATGCCCAATTAGTCCTGAAAGTGCACGAACAGCTTCAAAAGAAGTAATATATTCAATATCAAAATAATTTTCGAGTTCTTCAAAATTTTTATTAGAAATTGCTTTATTAAGGTCAGAATATCTTTCATAAATTGCTTCTCTATGCTTTTCAGGGTATTCACTGTCTTTAAAAACTTCCTTGAATTTATGCTGAAGCTCTTTCGAGTTAAATTCAGAATCATGACTTATAAGTGCCTTGTCAGAACTTGCCAGAGAACTACTGGAATAGCTAAAAATCCTGTATGATGATTTTTTTTCAGCTTCCATGAAAGCATCATCAAGCCTGTTTTCCAGATAATAAAGTTTTTCATCCCAATTATTCACCCGGACAGAAATCGCCTCTCTCTTTTGGGAGATAATTCCAAAATATTCCGCAAGCTCATTTACAAAGAGCTGATAGGAAAAGACCCGGTCCCGTATGATTAAATTGAACCGTTTTGCATTGTTAATCTGTTCTCCTTTTCTCAGTTTTATTGAATAGGATATGTAATTTCCTCTTCTGTGTCCTGTAGGAGCACGGCCATGGGATTTAATTTTAATTTTATAGGTTTTCCCATTGAAAATAAGAGACGCTTTTCGCCATTTATTATTTTGGGTATAATAACGGCTACCAAAGGCTGGATCTTCATATTTCCCATACAATTCTGAAAAATGAACGACATCTTTCCGGGATAAGACGATTTGAAAAAGCGGAAGTTTCATCTTCCGGCCAACCCCGGGCATATCTTTATCATAGTCGTATAAAAGCTTAACAAGTTTTGGATAAATCCCAGAGAACTGATCCTTTAGGACATGTTGGAAATCTTTTTGCTTGCTGTCATCACCCATCTGCCTCATATTTTCATAGAATAAATATGACGACACACTTCCTATTACTATTAATAGGATGATAATTATATATCGTTTTCTCATAAAGAATCTCCCATCCCAATCAAAGAGAACCGCCAAGTCCACCGCCTTTATAATCCAAATAGGATATTTTTATAGCGCTGTCGATTTCTCGTAACCTTGATTCAATTTGTTGTAAAGAATTTTCATTAACGAATTCGACAAGCAGACAAGCCTCCATCAGTGAGTCGGTTTTATCAAATCGTTTCATTCGGTACATGGAACAATTCTCCTTCAAAATATCAATGACATTATCAAGACTTATTGTTTCAGGAAAATGGCTTGTCACGTTCAAATATAGACTTTGCTCCCAGTTCACTTCATTTCTGGATCTCTTTTCTTTCAAAAAAAGGATGCTCAGTATGGTTATAACCGCAACAACGGTGATAAAACGTTGATTTGCACCAAATCCAAGCCCAATGGCAATGATGAGAAACAAATAAGACAACTCTTCGGGTTCCTTTATAGCTGCCCTGAATCGAACAATGGAAAGTGCTCCAATGAGCCCCAATGATAGAGCCAGTGATGATCTTACAATGGTTATGATCAACATTGTTGTAACCGCAAGTAATACAAAATTATTAGAAAAAGCCTGCCTGTTCGAAAGGGAATTGCCATAACGGACATAGACTCGCCTGACAATTGATGCAAGAATAGCTGCCAGTATCAAGTTTAATATAAACTCCCAAATAGAAGCCTGTACAATTTGCGTTGTAAAAAATTCCTGAACAGATTCCAATCCCTTCATCTTGATAACACTCCTATATATTTTTTATCTGCATCTGATTATTTTGCATTTGTTGAACCGTCTTAGCACAATTCATAGCAGCATTGCCATGGAGATCATAAAACTGTCCTGCTAAAAAATTTTGGACATTTCTTTTTTTGGAATTTATCAATTCGTTTGAACTGGCAATCACCTGAATTGCCCGTTCAAGTTCATCTGTATTGCTTGAATGCAGTGTTGCATCGGCATCAATAAAATCAATACCATTTAGTTCATCGTTAAAATCCATCGTAATCACTGGCACATCCATTAACATCGCCTCGACGGCAACAGTTGACGCACATGTCAATACAGCTGAACACCCATGGAGCCAATTAAAAATATTGTCTGGTAACCCTTTAGAGCCATAGGACACGATGTTTAATTTTGACTCGGGAACTTGTGGTAAAAGTTCTTTATAATATTTTTTTCTGTCTTTCCTGTGTAATTTGGCGATAAAACAAATCTGCTCAAACTGTTTACTTAATCTCATGATACTTTTAATCAGAATTTTATGATGATCAAGAGAAATACTGTTTCCTGGTCCGGATGTTGCTATCAGAATCCATTGATCATATTTGTTGGTATCGAATTTTTTAATCAATCGAAAGTCAGTTTCCTTTTTCTTCACCGGTTTTCTGGACAAATAAGGTGCTCCACATGCAGTAACTTTCACGGGGTCGATACCAAATTTTTCCAACACAGATTTGCTGTGAGGGCCATATGTTAAATATTGATCTGTTATGTGGTATCGGTGCAATGGGTCACCAATTACAGAACCATGCATCAGACAAACCGTTGGAATCCTTTTTTTCTGACCCCATAGACAGGCAGTCCTCCCCTCAAAAGAGATATCATTTCCAACAACAATCAACTCAGGTGAAATAAATTCTTCAATTCCCTTAAGACAAGCTATCCCACAGTATACATGTGGTAATAATTGGCAAATGGTTTGCTGCAATATCCTTGATATTTTTTTTCCTTCACCGGGGATGGAAAATGACGGCAACTTTACTGTCGCTTCTTTCAAAAGTAACTTAGCAGATAAGAGCCCTTTTCTCCGATAGGAATCTAAAAGCTTCGGCCAGGCACCGCGTGCGTATACAGCCCTTATTCCATTTTTTTCCAATTGCATAAAAGCACTAACATCGTTAACTACAAAAATATAGCGTATATTTAGCTCGCCTAATTGTTGAGCCACTGGAACCTGTGCCTTAATATGAGTGGGTTCTCTTGGAATAAAAACGATGTTAGCCTTAGATGGCCCACAGGTCTTTCCCTTAACTATATAATCCTGTAAAAAAGATGATGAAACTGACCGTATGCGCTCTATAAATGAATACTGATCCAGTTTGCTGACCTTACCTTTTCCAGCAGCAGGCTGAGCGTCTCGGATCGAATTCATCAGCGCGTAATATATAGGTGTTCTTATAATTTCAAGGAGATCTAACCCCTCAACCATAAGATAGTTTTTCCAGTGTGATTCATGAAGAATTGGAAAAACCCTGTCCAGCCAAAAAAGAACTTCGTGTCTGTTAATAACCATAAATATCTATTATTCTTAAAACAAATATGACCCTTGTTTAACAATCATATTTATTTTTCATTCCAATCTAAGAATTTCTTCTGTTTTTTTAAGCGATAGTAGGATTTTTCATTTCTCATCCTTATAACTACAGCCGGAGCGCCCCCAACAACTGCAAGCGGAGGAACATCTTTCGTCACGACTGCCCCCATCCCAATTACTGCACCTTCACCAATTGTTACACCTGGAACAATATAGACGCTATCACC
Organism: Desulfobacteraceae bacterium; assembly: GCA_003354055.1. The sequence goes on from PIVQ01000001.1 coordinate 47,395, forward strand.
AATCCATACACAATCCCCAATTTGGACAGGTTTAGAAATCCTGACTTTATCATATGGAAGACATTCAGGAGATTCAAAGTTGTGATTCTGTGTAACAATTCTGACATTTTGTCCAAAATGAACATGATCACCGATTGTCAAGCCACCTGAGGCCATTGCAACAAAACCAGAATTTATATTTACATCTTTCCCGAAATAACATTTTTTCCGGGGACTAATCTGAACAGGTCCCATTATATTCGGCCTTGATTTGCACCCGCCTAGAGCCTGAATTTGGGTTTCAGTGTCGAACCGAATATAGATATTGGTTAGTGGGAGTATAAGTCTTCGAAAAATTTTAAAAATTAATAACTGCACTTTATTCGGCGCTTGTGGGAGATCCCGTCTTGGTATTTGCCAAGCCTCCAAATTTTTATTATCTGTTTTCATTACATATTCAACATATCTGTTACCTGCGTTAATACCTCAAACACTTTTCCTTAAATATAGCTCTAATTTTTACTATACGTTCTCTCTCAAACGGGGATCTATACAGAATACATAAAATCAGAATAGGATAAACCAAGGAGAGTAAAAGGCTTATTACAATTCGTGGTAAAACAGGTAAAGTCTGAGTCCAGCTACCAATGAGAACAAACAAAACAGAAAAAAGAAAAAAGCAACAAAGAGATTGCCAGTCATAGTCAATTGGGAACCGACGCTGAGAAAAATAATAAATTAATATTGTCATAACAAACCATCCGAGGATTGAAGCAATTGCAGCGCCTTTGCCTCCAAACAAGGGTATCAGAAAGACGGCACTTATAATAACTACAACCAAACCTCCTATGCTTATCAACGGTAGTGGTTTCGTGTTATCTGCAAATTCAAAACCCGTTCCGAACATAAAATACAGTCCTTGAGAAACAAAAACGAGCGCCACCAGAGGTATAAACGGAACTGCCGCATGAAACTTTTCAGTTGTCATGATGTTAATAATTTCTGGACCAAACAGGGATACCCATAGCCAGAGAGCCGATATTCCAGCAACGTAGTAGGTAATCATCGATCTAAACACATCCTGGGGAGAATCTTCCTGTGCATGTAATTGAAACTTAAAAGGTACCCATGCTCTTTGAGCAGCCCCGATTATAAAAGTAATTGGAGTTACAATTTTAATTGCAATATTATATACGCCAGCCTCCTCCATCCCAAGTTTGTGGGCTATCAGGTATTGGCTGAATTGAGCTAAACCTATTGCCTGTACCCGATGAGGAACAATAGGTATTCCATAGGAAAGCATTTTTTTCCAGACATCAAAATTCATTTTAAAGGAAATTGACTTTATGGTTGCTGCAAACAGAGTTATAAAGGAGATTATGCTTCCCGCAAAATTAGCAAAAATAACCCCTATGAGTCCAACTTTTAAGTATACAACAAAAAATATTGAGACTCCGATCGAAACAAGTATCGTGAGAATATTTATAAAAGATATTGTTTTGACACGTCTATCCGCTCTTAGTATTGCGATGGGTGTTTCGTTAACCGTATTAATCACAGCAGTGGCTACAACAAACGCCAGAATCCTCGTAGACCCCATATTCCTGAAAAATAAATTGCTGATCGGTTCTGAAGCGAACCATACTGCAATCGCTAAAAGAACAGAGCTTGCCGTTACTCCAATAAGCCCGGCACTTATGACCTCCTTCTTTTCAGAATTATCCTTGCATAAATTATAGTATCTAAAAATTGCATTGGTCATTCCCAAATTTGCAATAGCGTTAAAAAGAGCACCAGAAATAACTGCCATTGCCAGTATTCCATAATCCTCAGGTGTCAGATAGCGGGTATAAACCGGCAGAAGAATAAAGCTGATAACCTGGCCAATCATACCGCCAGCACCATATATCAAAGCATCATACAAAAAAGATAAAAGCTTATTTAGCATTCAATTATGTCCACTCAGTTATGCTGCTTTAGCTTTATCCAAAGTCTTTTTTAACCACCAACCTAACTGCAGTATCCTATCGTACGCAATGCTGAATCTGAATTGAAAACTTATCTTATAAATTTTTAGCAGAAACCTGTATAATCTCAAATTAGCGGCACCTAATTCATTTAGTCTTCCAACAATTGCGAAAAATGCTTTATGGTCCTGTATGAAATCATATGTTTCCTCCAGAACCCATGGAGGTTTCCCTTTTCTTACATTATCAATAATATTTATCCAGTTCTCCAAGGAATAATTTTCAGTTTCATCTCCTAAACACAGCTTAGCCATTTTAGTTCCTGGGGTTGGAATCAATAAGTCTGACGGAGTTAGCGCATTATGATTTTCTAGTTTCAACTGTATTATAAGTTGATAGGTTTCCAATACGTCCCTTTTTGTTTCATCTGGAAAGCCTCTAATCGTAAAAAAAGACGGGCATATTTCTGAGTTTGCTAACTTTCTATTTGTTAAAATCACATCTTGCTTAGTTGCATTTTTATTAATGTCCCTCAGTATTTTTTCGGAGCCTGATTCTGCTCCAAAGGTAAGCATCCGACAACCCACATCTTGAAGTTTTTTAATGAAGGCTGGATCTGCCTTTGCCATAAAATCAGTTCGGCAATTTGTATACCAGCGTATATCCAGTTTTTCACGGGCCATTAAATCAACTATTTTTTGACTTCGTTTAATATTGCCAAAAAAATTATCATCAATAAAAGTAAAATTTCTAATTCCATAGGTTTGAATATAGAACTTGATACTATCGATCACTTTGCTCGGAGAAAGTTCCCGCCACTTTTTCTTTCTCACCGATTCGGTACAAAAAGCGCATGAAAATGGACATCCTCGACTTGTTTCAATTGGAATTAGTGCTTCATCCTTATGGAGCTTCAATGTGTCAGCCCACACGCCGGTATAAGGATCATATTTGTTAAAATCAACCAAATGGAACGGAATGGGTGGCAGTTTCTCAAGACGGGCTGGTAAAGCATGCTTGTTTATCACTATTTGACCATCTTTTTTGAATCCCACCCCTGGAATATTATGAAAATCCGGAGATTCTTTTTTCAGGCTCTCCAACAAAACCTGGAAAGTCTCTTCTCCATCTTCCATTACAATAAAATCAACAAATTCATGTTTCAATGTGGCCTCCGGCACAAGTGAAGGATGAACGCCTCCCCAAATAACCGGTACATTAGAATTTTTTTTTATAAGTTCACTCACCCGCAGTGCTGAGGTGATATGATTGACGCTCATAGAACTGATACCGACACAAATCGGGTCTTTCTGCAATTCTTTTAACAAGATATTGTCAAAATCATCTTCCACTCTTTCATCAAGAATAAACACGTCCAAACCGTCTGCAACAAGAGGAGCTGCAACTGTAAGGATTCCAAGAGGTGGACGATCCACAGTTTCTGAGGTAGCATTGGAAAATGCTGGAAATATTAGTATTACTCGATCACTATCCATTTGTTGCCCTCCAAAATTCAAATACAATTATAATTTCTTTAAAAATCATACTTTTAAGTACCTTAAAACCAGCAACGGAGACCTTTGATTAATTCCTAAATTCATTTATTTTTTTGTCTTGGATCTAGAACCCTTTAAAATTTCAAGGTTTTTAAGGTCTCCTATAGAACCGTTGTTCAACAGAATTTTATTCATTTTCCATACAACTTAGGTTTGGCTTATTCAATTTTACCTATTGCTATATATTAAGCCCTATCAATAACTTGCTACAATTCTCTTCCTGCAAAGATCTAAATTAATTGTCATTTATTGAAAAACTCACGAAACGTCCTGTATATTGTTTGTGAAATCCCGTTCTGGTTATAATAAGTACGCGCCCTGCCAAATGAAAGAGACATTTTAACATACATCTGAAGCAACTTCCCCCAGGCAAAATACAACCAATCATTCATTTCAGTCATGTTGACTATTGGTTTCAAATTAGAATAACGCATTTTTTTAACTTCCTGAGCCATTGATTCTAAATATTGTAAAGGATCTTTAATTGCTCCGGTTGCCAAAGCGTGTCTCCAGTCGGGAGTACCAGGAAAAACCATCATAAAATTAATTGCCGAAGGCTGAAATTGATATTTAGTAATAAACCTTGCCGTTTCGGCCATAGTCCGGTAACTATCGCCAGGCGCACCAAAGATAAAACTTGAGCTGATGAAAACGTTATGTTTTCGATGAAGTTTTATGGCTTTTGCATTTTGCTCGACCCTGGTTTTTTTATTCATAACATCCAACATCTTTTGGCTGCCGGACTCAAATCCGTATGAAAGGAAAATACAACCTGCAGCCTTTACAGTAAGCAGTAAGTCATCGGTAGTAATATCGACTCGTGAATTTCCTGACCATGTAAAGGTCTCTCCACGGCGGAGATATTCACTACAAAACTCATTGATACGCTTTTCACTAAAAACAAATAAGCCATCTGAAAAATGGATATGCTCAATATCAAATTCTTCAATCACATGATCAATCTCATCAAAAATACTGGGAATTGATCTGTAACGGAGAGTATTTCCATCTTCTCCACAGAAATTACACCGAAATGGACAACCACGACTGCTGATCATATTTAAAGACCTGCGATTGTTTCCGCCCCGATGAGCATTGGTATTAACCTGATTCTCTATATACCGGTTAACATCCCACAAATAGTAATCAAGAGCACCAAATCGATCAAGATTTTTTTCATATTTTCTGACCTGCGTTCGAATAATGTCCCCACCACTCAGTGCTGCGAGACCTGGGATGTTACTTTTTATGGGATCATTTCCAATATCAAGGCAGCTCAGCAATTCAACGATTGTATCCTCGCCATCCAGCAATACACAATAATCTATTTCCTTATGGGCCAGAAGCATATCTGGGACAGTTGTGACACGCCCGCCAACTATCACTTTACAGTCTGGTAGAACTTGTTTTGCGATTTTAGCATATGTACAGACCAAACCAAATTGAATGGCCATTCCTGTAATACCGATATAATCGGCATTTGAGTTTCGAACCAGTTCTGTAACCTGCTCATCTGAAAAACGATTCAAATTAATATCAATTATCTCAAAAGGTCTGTTAGATTTTTTTATTGTTGTTGCAATATACCCTAATCCAACAGGAAAAAAACTTGCATCACTTGCAAGCCGGACCGGAGTATTGAGTAGAAGTATCTTTTTCATCTAATTTCACCTTTTTCACTTTTTAATATCGTTATCTCTCGGTATTTTTCAACATAGTAAGGCAGCAGATTTAGAGCCTCTTCCCTAAGATACTCCTGTCCTTGTTCTTTTGTTTTTGCTCTAAGTTGTGGAAACTGCCCCCTTAACATATTTCTTAGAGCACCAAGTATCCCATACAGATCAACTCCAAACATTCTTAGCTTGGGTTGAAGTACGAGCAAAAATGCAGCCAAACGAGGACTGGTTTGAGCCAAACCTAAAAGCTTCAATTTATCTTTACCATATTGGATGTCTTGAAGGATCTGCTCCGTCGTAAGATTGCTCATATTTATGATATTATCACTAATATCACGGTCAGACAGCTCCATCAACCACTCTTCCTCATCAGGAATCAGTCCTTTTTCAACGGCAGTTTTATACAAAAGAGTTCCGGGATATGGGCAGGGGATTGAAAATCCGGGATAGTATATACCCAATTCGCTTAGTTTTTGTACGTTTACTTCCATAGATTTTCTGCTGTCTGTTGCAAACCCATAGAGCATCATGGCCGTACCAATCTTAAAGCCTGCATCTCTAACAAGTTGAACGGCGTTGAAAATAGTATCTGCTGTCTGCTTTTTATCCATTGCCCGAAGCGTTGGATTATAGAAAGACTCAATTCCTACACCCAAACGAAAGAAGCCAGCCTGTTTCATAGCAGCCAGCAAATCAGCATCTATTAAATTGGCTCTCAGCCCATTACCTGTTGAAAAAACATACTTGCATCCATCATCAATGATTCTTTGACAAAATTCCATAGCCAATTTTTTATTGCAGTTCCAAAGTTCATCATTAATGACCAAATGTATAGTGTTAAATTTTTTCTCAATATACTTTATATGGTCAATGATACTGTCTATCTCGTAGTAGACAACTTTCCTGCCGAAATTTCGATAACAAAAATTACACTGAAAAGGACATCCACGTTTGGTATAGAGAGGGAATGGCCGATTGGCTTTCTCGGAATCAAGATGCCGATCCTTGATTAGGCGATCAAGTTCCTCAGAATGTGTATACTTTTCGCTATTGTTGGCTAAGTAAATATCCATATCAACAAGATGATAGGCTGGATAAGGCAGTGAAGAAAGATCCTCCAACCGGCGACGCTGATCCGTCTTAACAATTTCATCGGCTGAATCTAAATAATAAATACCGGGGATATGAGACAGATTGTTCTTACCAATAAGCTCCCCTACCACATCCGCTATAATCTGTTCCCCTTCTCCTATCACGACAACGTCTACACCAGTGTTTCTTAATACGGTTTCGGGCGTAGAAGAACATCCGCTGCCGCCTCCGATAATAGGTATATGCGGATACTCAAGTTTCAAGAAAAGGGTTATAAGTTTGATATAGTAGTAAACAGTTGTCATACCGCCGATACCAATTACATCAAACTGTTTTCCTTTAATTGCTTCTTTCAGTTCGTCAAAGGTCGGCCTGAGTACATTTAAATCTAAGATCTCTACATTATAACCTTTTTCTTCTAGAACACTGGCGATGCATAAAAGTCCGGTGGGAGGATATCTGGCCGGGAACCCCAATCGTACTGGAGGATAAATCAATAAAACATTTGTACCATGTTTATGTTCAGGGGGCATAGTCATCTGTTCCTAACTTGATATTTTATTTTCCAAAAATTCTGCAAATTGAAAGTCATACTCATCATTGATGTCAACGGAGAATTCCCGTGGCATAATATATGCCCTGCAATCCTGTCCTATTATTTCTCCTTGATCGAGCACATGTTTTCTTGTTACATAAACTGCACAATTTCGAACATATATTGTTGGCAACTCATGAGCTGCCATCCGCCCATTTTCATCTTCAAGATAGGGGTACAAACGATCTTTTTGCAGAACCTTCAATTTGGCAGGATGAATCGCATGGTCCAATTGCATGACACTGACAGAAGAATCGGCTTTACTTTCCTCTAATAGTTCGATTGTTGAATCAATATCAATTGGACGGGTCAATGGTGAACTAGGTTGTAAAATTGCGACAGTATCATAAACACTTCCATCATAGGTCTTGAGAGAAGTCAACGCGTGGCGGACATATTCAATCGCAAGCGATTCATCTCCTGAAATTTCTGTGGGTCTTTGGATTGATAAAATCGTAGGATATTTGTCAGCAATTTCCAAGATGTCATCATCATCAGAAGAGACAACAATGCGATCCAACCGCCTGGCTTTTAGGGCTGCCTCCACTACCCAGGAGACAAGGGGCTTACCTGCAAACAATCGCTTGTTTTTACCGGGAACTCTTTTTGAACCTCCACGGGCAGGGATAATTGCCAAAACTCTCATAGGGTGTCACTATCCTGAGATATTTTATCTTGAAGAAGATTTGCCATAAAGATTTCAGTTTTGATAAAAGATTCATAGGTATTCCCTCCAATATGAGGAACTATCAAAACATTTGAATGCTTTTTCGCATAGTCTACCAGCAGGTGTCTGGAATTTATATGGGGTTCACCAGAGAGGACATCAAGGGCCGCACCTGCAATTTGTCCTTCCTGTAATGCTGTCAATAAAGCTGTCTCATCCACGATTCCACCACGCGATGTATTAATCAAATAGGCACCTTTTTTAAATCTGCTGAGTTCTCCATGCCCTATAAGAAGCTTTGTACTTTCATCGTAGGAAACGTGCAAGCTGACTAAATCCGACCTGCTTAACAGTTCAGAAATATCTGCTAAACTTTCATCAACGTTATTAGAAACCACATAAGGATCATGCCCGATCACCTTCATTCCAAAGGCCTTAAAATATCCAGCAACAATGGTTCCCAACCGCCCTAAACCCACGATTCCGGCTGTTTTACCGTACAACTCCTCACCCCTGAACAAATCCCTGTTCCAGTCTCCTTGAAGGACAGATTGACTAGCATTAGGGATATGCCTCATCAGAGAAATAGCCAAACCGATGGTCAGCTCGGCTGTGGCACGGACACTCTTTAAAAACTCAGTCTGCCCTTTTAGGCTTAAAACTTGAATCCCTTTACTCGATGCATACTCTATGTCAATATGATCGAGACCAGTTGTTGGGGTAACAATGAATCTTAATTTTTTTCCACAATCAATGACTTCTCGGTCAATTGTATGTTTCAGTCTGACAATAAGCACATCATACTTTTCAACATTGCTCAGAAGATCCTGACGGGACAGTTCCTTTTCATCCACCCTGCCAATTTCTTTTAAAATTTTTCGGGCCTGGTGACAATAATTTCCTGGTTCTGAATTTAGTATATACACCATATTATATCTTTATTTGTAACCAGCTAATTCAATTTCCCCGATAAAACAAGATTAACAGAACAATTAGTATGCCAATTTTTTATCAACGGTCAAAGGGACTTTGGTCAGTAAATCCGCAATTTTCTGACCAGAAGCACCATCCCCATACAGAGTATTCACAGGAAATTTCCCGCTCGTAAGATGAGTTTGTATGGCCTGAGCAATCTCCGTCCTATTATAATCAATGTCAAGCACGTTACCACCTCGTTCTCTGCCTGCTTGACGATTTCCAATATTCACTGTTGGTATCCCAAGAAATGAACATTCACGAATAGCCACACTCGAGTTCCCGACCACACAGTTACTATTATATATCAGTCTTAAAAAATCTTCGGGAAGCATATTTTTATAATATCGAATATTATTGGTATCATAGTTTTCCCTGAAAGCCCGAATCCCTTTTGATGTTCCATCTGACCCGGCATCAACATTAGGCCAAAACCACAAAGTTGGAAACCCGATGTCACGCACCGCAAAAAGAGTTTCTTCTATGTGTGACCGCGCCATACCGTATTCGGTTGTAACCGGATGCTGAAGTACTACAATATATCCGTTAGAAATATCAATTTCAGATCCGACCGCACCATATTTAGTAAACGGATCGAAATTGAGCCCCGTATCCTTCTTCATAAGATCTGAGGCCAAATCAATGGAGGGGCAACCTGTTATAAAAACTTTTTCAGGATTTTCCCCCATTTTCACAACCCGCTCATGGGCTTTGTCGGTAGAAACAAAATGAATATCTGCTAATTTGGTAATGGCATGCCGAACCTTTTCATCAATTGATCCTGTGACTTCCCCGCCTTGTACATGGGCAAGAGGGATATTCATATAGGAGGCGGCAACGGCCGTAGCCATTGTCTCATAGCGATCCGCGATGGTAATGACAATGTCTGGTTTTAAATTATCAAAAACAGTAGCAAGCTCTGCAAGTCCAAATCCTGTTGATTTTGCGGATGTAACAAGATTTTCCCCCTCCACTATCATATAAACATGTCGGGTAATTTTAAATCCGTCATTCTCAATGGATTTAATGGCATCACCATATCGATTCAATAAAGCGGATGCGGCAACAACAAGTTGTAATTCCAGTTCAGGGTGATCTTCTATTGCCCGCAATGCTGTTTTTATCCGTGAGTAGCTTGGCCTTGCTGTAACAACAACACAAATTTTGCGTTTCATCTTTTATTCTCCAGATCACTTTCAAGAATGATATGATTTTTCGGAATACTCCGGCATAATTTTCGGCCGATCAATTCGGTCATATTTTCAACAGATATACCAGTTCCGGGTTTTTTTGCCGTCAAATCTTCTTCTGACAGGACAGTTCCGATTGCAATTGCCTTTGTTGAGACAAGGCTTTTATTAAAAAGACTTCTCATGGGCAACATCCTTTGAGCAATTGCATCTTTATCTACAGGGTTATTCATTTTTTCAATAAATCGTACCCCTTCAACGAGCTGAGAAAGCTGAGGTGGAGTAAGAGAAGCGGGCACGTCCGGCCCGAAGGCTTCGTTGCTTAATGCCACATGGACTTCAAGAAGATCAATACCCAGTGAAATACCTGCAAGTCCGGGATATATAGTACCGGAATGGTCAGAAAGGCCAACACAGCCTCCATAACGTTCCCTGAAATCAGCAATCATGTTCAGGCCGACTTCTTCAGGAGCACATGGATAGGATGACGTGCATTGCATTACCACAAAAGGCAAGTTTTTCTGCTTAATTCGATCTACAGCATCATCAATTTCTGATAGAAAACTCATTCCTGTAGATAAGAATATCGGCAATCCGGTATCTGCGATCCTGTCAAACATTGCCTTATAATTAACTTCGCCAGAGGCAATTTTCCAGGCAGCCACGCCTACCCTGCTTAATAACTCGACAGCTTCTAATGAGAAGGGAGAACTTAAAAAAAACAAACCGCACTGTTCCGCATGCTTTTTGAGTTCATGCCATTGATTTTCAGAAAACTCCATCCTTTTCCAATAATCATATCGTGATGCGTCTTGATAACTAAACTTAACCCGCCACTTTTCATGGACAGTGCTTTCTGCTTCTGCTATGTGCGTTTGAAATTTAACAGCATCAGCCCCTGACTTGGAAATTGCATCAATATACGCATGGGCTGTTCCTAAACTGCCGTCATGAGCTTGACCAACTTCACCAATTATCAAACACCTTTTCCCAAGATCCAAACTTTTAATTGGGTTCATATAAAATCTTATTTATTGTATTTGTTTTATTATATAAATGGCCCAACGGCTTCCCTATTTGTATACAAGCCTGATCACGCCTCAATGAAATCACAAATCCGCAGTTGATCTTCATTTGTAAGATACGGGTGCATTGGAACACTCAAGATCCTATTTGCACAATTTTCTGAAATCGGTAGGTCTCCCTTCTTATATGCTAAATTTAAAAAGGCGGTCTGCAAATGCAGCGGAGTCGGATAGTATACTGCACTTGGGATGCCGTGCTTTGTTAAATTCGTTTGGACAGAGTTGCGGACATTTTTGTTTTTGAACAGAATAGAAAACTGCGCCCAGGCGCTTTTGCTGCTTTCAGGCACTTGGGGCAACACCAGCCCCTTGATTTTTAGAGCCAAGTGTTCAGCATATCTTTGTGCCACTTTTCTTCTGGCCTCAAGTTCTTGAGGAAATATTTTCAGTTTTGGAAGAAGAATAGCGGCCTGCAAGGTGTCCAACCGCCCATTTATTCCCAAACGTATATTGTCATATTTATCGTTTCCCTTACCATGAACCCGAATGGATATAAGCTTTTCCGCTGTTTCATCGGAATTTGTAAATATAGCGCCGCCATCACCATAACACCCAAGCGGTTTGGCGGGGAAAAAGGAGGTGCATCCGGCATGCCCTAGTGAGCCTGCCATTCTGCCTTTATATTCAGCGCCAAAGGACTGGGCGGCATCTTCAATAACAGTCAAGTCATATTCAGATGCAATTTGGTTAATCCGATCATAATCACAAGGAAGGCCGAAGAGGTCTACAGGGATAATTGCCTTGGGTTTCAATTGACCTGCCTGTGATACTTCTTGAATAGCCGCTTTAAGCTTGTTAACAGAAATATTAAACGTTGAAGGATCAATATCAACAAAAACAGGGGTTGCACCAAGAAGCTTTATCACTTCTGCTGTAGCAATAAATGTGAATGGCGTTGTGAAGACAGCATCTCCCGGCCCGATACCATAGGCCATTAGAACCATTAGCAGTGCATCCGTACCAGAAGCACAGGTGACAGCATGGCGGGCATGGACAAAATCAGCCAGCCTCTTTTCAAGCTCTATTACCTCCGGTCCCATTATGTACTTTCCGTGTTTTAGAACGGTCTGGATATTTCTCTCTATTTGCGGCAGGATTCTTTTCTGCTGGGCTGCCAGATCAACAAAAGAAATGGGAGATGACGTCTGTTTAATTGTTTTGCTGCACACAGGACATGTGAACGCCTGATTTAACTTTTCTCCGCATTCACAGACCCAACCGGTCTGTCTTGCAGGATTTCCCATGACTAATGCATGATCAGGAACATCTTTTGTTACAACCGCCCCAGCCCCAACAAAAGCATATTTTCCAATAGTTACACCACAGACAATGGTACAGTTCGCACCTAGGCTGGCACCTTTTTTCACCAGCGTGGGGCGTGCCTCATCCATGCGTTTAATATGTGATCTGGGGTTAAACACATTGGTAAATACCATGGAAGGGCCACAAAAAACGTCTTCTTCTAAAGTAACGCCCTTGTATAAGGAGACATTATTCTGAATCTTACACCCATTTCCAATACAAACGTCCGGACCGGCAACAACATTTTGCCCAAGATTACAATTTTCACCAATTATGGTTTTTTTCATAATATGAGAAAAATGCCATATCTTTGTATTTTTACCAATTGTAACATTCTCATCCAATTCAGCTGTTGGATGAATAGAAAATTCTTCTTTTTCACATCCTTGCTCAGACATTTTATTTCCCCTGGGTTAACAATATTTCAACAATATTGTCAGAGGCATTCCCAGTTCCATATTCTATTATGGGGCTGCCTTTTTCGGCGTTTTGGACAGCATGGATAATCAGATCAAAATCTGCCCCCACAATTGAATTCCATCCCGCATTAACAGTCTCTGTCCACTCTGTCTCGTCACGCAGCGTAATACAGGGAACGCCGTGATAATATGCTTCTTTTTGGACTCCTCCGGAATCTGTTACAACGGCCCTTGTATTTTTTTCCAGAGCGACCATATCAAGATAAGATAGAGGCTGACAAATGCAGAGTCTCTCTACTTTCTTTTTTAAATTTAACTGATCAATGATTTTCGCCGTTCTGGGATGCAAAGGCAGCACAACTGGAATCTTTTCATTCAAAAAAAGCAAGGCATCAAGTATAGATCTTAATCGTTCAGGGTTATCCGTATTTTCAGCTCGGTGAACAGTAGCCAAATAAAAGTGTTTGGCCTCTATCTGTAATATTTCCAGAATCTTACTTTTTTCATCTGATATTTTTCCAAACAAAAGAGCAGCATCATACATAACGTCTCCTGTATGATAAACACCATTAAAAACACCTTCAGCTTCTAAATTTTTAACGCCAGTATGGGTAGGTGCAAACAACAGATCAGAGATATGATCTGTTAGTACCCGGTTGATCTCCTCCGGCATTTTTCGATTATAAGAACGCAATCCAGCCTCGACATGGGCTATAGGGATATGCAATTTCGAAGCTGCCAAAGCACCGGCCAGGGTTGAATTGGTATCGCCATAAACCAGAACATAATCCGGTTTTTCCCTTAAAAGTATTTTTTCGATCTGCTCAAGCATTCTTCCGGTCATGGAACCGTGATTGGATGCATTAATACCAAGGTTATACTTTGGTTCAGGAATGCCAAGTTCCTTGAAAAAGATCTCGGACATATTTTTATCGTAGTGCTGACCTGTGTGCAAAAGCACCTCGGTTACGGACCTTTTTGAAAAAACAGAAGAAATTGTCGCAGCCTTTATAAATTGAGGCCTGGCGCCGATAATGGTTAAAACTTTCATCATTTTTTTATAAACGGGTGTAATTCACCCTTTTTCAAGTTTGGTACTGCATTCCGAATTGCATAAACAGTTTCAATGCTTGGCCTGGCTTGATTTAACCCAAAACCATCCCCTGCAATAATACCCTCATAGCTTAATGTGTGCAGATCAGTGAATCCTCCACTAAATTCGATCTCTTTTCCATCCACGGTTATGGACCGATAAGTTCTCTGGCCGGCCGCCTTGATATCTTCAGGCAATGTGTTTTCATCAACACTTAAGAACCATCTAACCCTTGCATTCTCGAGCTCAAGATACCCTGCTGCCTTATCAGCCTCAAGCAAGTGCACCTCATTTTGCTGAACATTCCCAAAAATCCATATGAGCATATCATAAAAATGGATGCCAATATTTGTTGGAATACCGCCAGATTTTTCATTATATCCTTTCCAAGAGGTAAAATACCAATGTCCTCTGGATGTAATATATGTCAAATCAATTTCATATTTCTCATCTTTCTTTTGTTCGTCCACCTGTTTTTTCAATTCAATCAAAGAGGGATGAAGTCTGAGTTGGAGAATATTATACACCTGCACTCCGGTTTCTGCCTCAATCTCCTCTAACCCGTCAAGATTCCATGGATTCAAAACAAGGGGCTTTTCACAAATCGCACAAGCATTGTTTCTCAATGCAAATCTAATATGAGCATCATGCAAATAATTGGGAGAGCAGATACTTACATAATCAATACCTTCCCCTCTACGTCTTTTTTTATCTATATGCCTGTCGAAACGTTCAAACTCTGTAAAAAAATCGGCTTCAGGAAAATAACTATCAATAATTCCTACACTGTCATTGGGATCAAGTGCTGCAACCAATGTATTCCCAGTCTCTTTTATTGCCTTCATGTGTCTTGGTGCGACATAACCAGCGGCACCGATTAATGCGAATCTTTTCATTATAACATTTTCCTTCTCTCTTGCAGGATTCTTTATATTAAATCATACTAAATATTATCAGGCGGTAATTCCTCAAAGGGTGAGAAAGCCTCGCAGCCAATTTTATTATTAAAGTGCCTTCTTCTCCCCAAAAGGTTTCGAATCAAACTTGGTCCCCAACGTGAGAACCAAATTATGATCGTTTGAGACCTTTGCACGGCTATTTTGATTTTCCCGGTCAGCTCGTCGGGAGTCCTGAAGTTTTCATCCAGCGCGTCCACTTTTTGTTTGCCGACACCGCTATATCTTATTGGATTTGCAACATTTTCAAGCATGCACACAGAGGACAAAATTGAAAAATCAAATGCGGACAAAGGATATGCCGGAGCCCCAAACCGTATTTTTTTGCCCTCAACAATGTTGAGGATGGAATCATGCGCAAGAATAGTAAGAATAGTAAGAATGCAAAACTGACCGAACTTGAACTTCTACGTAACAAAACCATATCGAAAGACAGGTACATCGTTGAACAATACATTGGCCTGAGCTATCTTCGTGATAACGGAAGTCGGGCACGGTTTCCGAAAATTATTAAACATATCATTGACCTTATGTTCAGGCAGTTTGCTTTCAATTTGAAGAAGGGTCCAAAAATCCTAAATGTCCTACCCGTTTAGGTGGATCGATGTGCCTGGGGATACTAAATCCGGACAAAGCGGCCTCCATCGGAGGTATAATCAAGTCGAGAGACTCAGGGCTCGTAACAAAATTTAAAGTCCGGCGGCGCGTCCGGGTCCCCAGAGTCCGAAAATTTTCACCCGAAATGCTAACATGCAAAGCTATCACATTGTTGGCCTGTCAGTGATGAATTGAGTTGTCTACATTTTTTTGAAGTTACCACACAGTTTTTAAGATGATACTGCCTTTCGTCTAAACCACTCGGATTAATAGGCAAAGTTAGCATCTTGAAATAGCTCCGCCCTGTCGGTTACATTTAATAATGCCCGACCTTTTAAACAACACGAGAAGAGGAACCTACGCTTATATAATACTGTTAAAAAATTATCAACCAGGAAAACCCTTAATTTCGTTAAGATCACAACGAATCACATTCTTTTTTTTGCCTCGTTGATCAAATCAGATTTATCATGTAGATCCGGATCAATTCTATCTATTTGCGCTGAAAGTTTTTGGATCTCCAATTTGATCTTATCGTACTCCCGAATCTTCGATTTCAAAAAAATCATAGTTAGATTCGCTAATTCCTCAAGCCCGTTGGGTGTAAGGCGATACATATAGGCTGTTTTTTTATTGTGATTTTTAAAGCGCTCGACCCGGATCATTCCTTTTTCGGCCAATGCAGAAATGCAATAATTAATCTTTCCCAAACTGACTCCCATTTTTAGATTCATTTCTCTTTGGGTCAACTTAGGTTCATTCTCTAAAAGCTTCAACAGTTTTAGCTGAATCTCATTGTCAAACGCTGTGTTCATGCCCTGAACTTATAGTCAAATAACCATATAGGGTCAAGCCAAACTTAAAAAAAAACATAAAAACCCCCTTTTGTGACCGAGGACCGAATCACGTTATCGGAGGTTTTTCTATATTTCCTTAAATGTCATTTTCTTGGCATTGCCTTAGGCCAAGCAGTGTGTTGAAACATTGGGGCTGTTAGCCGCTAAAAACCACAGTGACTAGAGCACGCCTCTGGAAGGATTTCTTTTGGAAAGGCTCTTTTGCGGCAAAGCGGTATTCCCCTGTTGTACCGATTTTAAATATCTCCGGCTTAAGACCGTATCTAACCATTTCATGAACGATGTTCGCTGCCCTTGACGCCCCCAGTTCAAAATTAGAAGAATATTTTGGGGTGTGAATGGGATCTGGATCTGCAAATCCATTCACGTAGACCTTAACATCGTAAGGTCTAAGAAAGTGAGCAAGTTTTTTAAAAAAATTTTTGTATTCTTTTGCCAGGGAGGCACTGCCTGATGAAAAAAGAATGGGCAATGTGTTATTTATCTTTGCACAGCCGCCGTCTCCATTCAAAACCTGAACCCAGTCCTCAAGCCCAGCCTTTTTGACAGCAAGTTCAATATCTGGGATTTTTCCCTGTTTTGATGAACCATCAGGGACTTCATCGGCTGTTGTAACAGGTGTGATAGAGGCTAATTTGACCTTAGACTCAGATCGTTTTCTTTCCGCCATCTGAATTTTAGCCCTATATGCTTTTTCATATCCGGAAATAGCTTTCATCAATCGAGACTTCTGTTTTCCAAGTAGGGCTACTTTTTCCTTTTTTGAAGGAACTGAGAGTTTAAGCTGCCGAGGTACTTTTCTGCCTGAATCTGACATACGATTGATTTTTAGAATAAGCCAGTCCAGGTCCTTTTCAACATCCTGAATTTGTTTATCCACGACATTGACTTGAGTTTGGTACTCCTCAATGACCATTTGCAGCTCCGCCACAGAATAGGCATCAGGATTCAGTTCGATTTTATCAAAATACCCGTTCGCATTCGTAAAATTGAAAAGAAGAACAAATAGAATTGACACATTTACGAACAGGATTCTTCCCAGTAATCTTGGTGTCGGCATTGCATGCATATCTGAACTCCCTAGTTTTTCATGGCACCATAAAACAAATTATTTTCGTTAGTTAATGCACTTACCTTGAAGATTGTTCCCCACTTGTCACATTGCTATTAGAAGCCACCACCGGATTCAAATTATCACCCAAACCAACCGGCCACCAGACCATACCTTTTTTGGAGAAATTGATCCGTAGTCGGATGCGGGCACTGGTTATACCGTATTCGCCCTGGGTAATTTCCATGATTTCAGTTCCGCGCAGCCAGGATTGGGTATGAATCTGGATGGCATCATGGTTTATGGTTCCCCTCCCAGCTTTCATGAAGGCATCCACATAAACCCCACGTACTTTTTCCACCAATTGTCGGTACCCGTCGGCAACGGCAGCTCGCTCAGCCATAAGAATCGCTTCCCCTTTGGTTAGCGCATTTTCCGGTTCAAGCCCCTTACCTGTCACATAGAATGTAACAATTTTATGATTATCCGCACTACCGCTGGCTGACTCCAGCACGCCACCAGGTGCACTTGAAGTAGAAGAACCACCAGTGTTACATCCCCAAAAAAACAAAACCAGAAGACCTGTTAACAATACCAATAGCTTTTTCATTTTACCTTCCTTTGTTTTCAATTTAACTGGTATGCGAGCCACATTGCTTTAGCATTGATCCACATCCTTTATTCATGTTAAGTATGAATCGTCAGCAAGTGCTGCAAACTTTAGTGAACAAACATACCAACTTCATTTTTTTTAACACTTTGATAGAGAATTATACAATATACATGCCGTACCTGAAAAATATTTTACTCATTGAACTGATCCTTAGCTTCTGTTTGGTGCTTATGCCGGCGTCCCACCTTGCTGCTAAGGGTACCGAAGGGATCACAACCTATTACATCCGGCTTGATATTAAATCCTCGGCCCATAGAATAACCGACAGTAAATTGACTATGGTCCCGGCAGAAAATGATTTCCGCCGGGAAAATTTTTCACAGTTTCCTGTGTCCCACCAAATTACAGCCGGCTCTCAAGAGTCCAATCAAAGACTTGAAAATCTGGCAAAAAAGAATGCGCTCATGCGTGTTCTGGAACACCACGGTCTTAAATCGACAGCAACCTTGAATCTGGATACAATTATAAGTTATGAGGGAGTGATCCATGCGCCCATCTCTTTACGGATTGCCCCGTATGACGATGCACTTGAGGGGTATCCATATCTGGCAGAGATTAGCTTTGCACCTCTTGCATTCCCTGACCAATGGGAATCCTTGAAACAGCAGTTTAAAATCAAAGAAATTTTAAATGACTTTATCCTGTTATTCAAATAAGACACAGCGTCACAATCCATGAAACACATCCTTTTTTCTATTGTTCTGCTGGCATTCATTTTTTCATTTGCCTATCCGGTAAATTTTTCCATTGCCCAAACCTTTGGGTTCCTATTGGCTGATGAAGAGGGAAGGAGTCTATATGGTGAAAATGAGACAAAAAAACTTATCCCAGCCTCCACGACAAAACTCCTGACCAGCCTCGTAGCTCTTGAGACATTAGGACAATCGTACCATTTCAAAACCTGGTTTGCTTATGATAATAAAACAAGGAATCTCCATATTAAAGGTTTTGGTAATCCTTTGTTTATATCAGAAGAAATACAAGCCCTTTGTTATGACATCATAAGAAAAGTCGACCCTGCTACGATTCATGATATCATCCTTGATCACAGTTATTTTAGACCTGATATTAAAATCCCGGGAACCCAGAACTCGTTGAATCCTTATGATTCGACCACAGGGGCTTTATGCGCTAATTTCAACACGGTCTTTTTCAAATGGGACAACGCCCGGAAGCAGTACATCAGCGCAGAACCCCAGACCCCTATGTTAGATATTTTTAGAGGCCAGATCAAGGCATCAGGCCAAAAACGAGGCCGGATACTTTTATCCAAAGAGAACCGACAATTTTACGCCGGATATCTGATCAATTCATTTTTTAAAAAGCAGAAAATCCCTGTAACCGGATCTGTTGTTCTGGGAGCGTTAAATGTTCAGGCATCAAATAGAGGCGTTTTTGAATCAGAAGCGGCTCTGGAGCAAATTGTCCGTAAACTTCTCAAATTTTCAAATAATTTCATGGCGAACCAATTGATGCTGGTATTGGGTGCTAATGAATTTGGTCCGCCCGCCACTCTTGAAAAGGGGGTGACTATACTTAAACAATTTGCAGAAACACAACTTGGTATAAAAAAGATAGATCTGATTGAAGGATCCGGGATCTCGCGGCAAAATAGACTAGCACCTGAGCAAATGCTAAAAATTCTGATTGCCTTTATGCCCTATCATGATTTGATGCAAAAAAAAGGAAATGAATACTATAAAACAGGAACCCTATCCGATGTAAGAACCAGGGCGGGCTATTTCAGAGGCGAAGACAACAGGCTGTATCCATTTGTCATTATGCTGAATGAGACCCGGGTCGGGTACGAGAATATCAGACGTGAGTTAAAACAGAAGGTGTTCAACTACTCAAAGAGAAATTGAACACCTAAGGATCGGCTCCAAAATTACTTGATCTTTTGTTTTCAACAATACCCAGTCTTTTAAGGGATTTTGAAAACAAGTTTCTGCCCTTCAGGGTATTTAGATCAAGTTATTTTGTAACGATTCCTAAGGCACAAAGATTCAGGAACAATCCTTTTCATCTTTTCCCTCTTTTTCAATATAAGCATAGGCACTGTGATTGTGGATGGATTCAAAATTTTCCGCACTCACGGAAAACCATGTAATATTATCATCCTCTATCAGCACCTTGGCCACATCTCTGGCAATGTCTTCTACAAATTTCGGATTGTTGTATGCTTTTTCAGTAACATATTTTTCATCAGCCCGCTTGAGAACCGAGAATATATCACAGGAAGCAGACTGTTCGACCAGATTGACAATATCTTCAATCCAAATGAATTTGTCAAAACGTGTAGAAACTAAAACCTCGCCCCTCTGGTTGTGGGCGCCGTAATCGGAAATTTCCTTTGAACAGGGACATACAGAGGTAACAGGCACGGCTACCTTGAGGACAATATCGGCTGTCTTGTCTGAATTTGAAGACCCGACAATTGTGCAATCATAATCCATGAGACCTTTTGAGCCGGTGCTGGGAGAAACCTTTTCGATAAAATAGGGAAAACTGATTTCAATATGTGATGATTCAGCGCCCAGTATGGTTTTCATATCCTCAAGAACAGTGGTCAAGGACTCCAGTGACATCTCGCTTCTGGATTGATGGAGCAACTCCACAAAACGGCTCATGTGAGTACCTTTGCACTGATGCGGCAAATCAACGTACATACTTATTTCAGCTATGGTGGACTGGGAACCCTTTATTTTGTCCCGAACGGTAACCGGGTATTTCAGTCCTTTGATTCCCACCTTATCAATGGGAATATTCCTAAAGTCGGGTTGGTTCTGCATATCAATCATGACTGCGTCTCTAAAAGATAATCCGAAGCTACGTTGCCCATTGCCCGGAATATGTTCCCCTTTATATGGTTATTTTGCCTGTACATTCCTTCAAGCATCTTCCGGACTTCGCTTCTTTTTGTCTTATCTGCACTGGGGCATGGATTGACAAATTCCGGCAGGTCCAGCATCCTTGAAAATCTTGTTATATCATCTTTTTCAACATATGCAAGTGGCCTGATGATATCAAGTTTTCCTTTGAAAAAAGATTGCTTGGGTTTCATTGTACCGATTTTTCCAGCGTAAAGGATATTGATGAACAGGGTTTCAATCAAGTCATCCTTATTATGTCCCAGGGCTATTTTTTTGCACTGAAACTCGTCTGCCAACTCAAAAAAGCGCTTGCGCCTCATCCAACTGCACTGAAAACAGGGGTTTTCACGATTCTTCTCAGAATGAGCCAAGGTACCATAATCGGTATATTCGACGTGGAGGGGAGGATAATACGCATCAATATATTCTTTGAGCTCACCGGCAAAGGTCTCCTCAAACCCTGGATCAATATGCACCGGCAGAATCTCAAAATCCACCGGCGCTCTTCTTTTAAGGGAGAATAATAGATGTAAGAGGGTTAAACTGTCTTTTCCTCCTGAAACCCCTACCAGAATCCGCTCTTTATCGGCAATCATATCCCACTCACTGATTGCCTTGCCAAGACCGTGATTCAGCTTCTTTTTCAGGGCCTTGTTCAAAACGGATTATTCGTCGTCAGACGGCTTGATCTTTTTTGCAACAATACGGTTGGCCGCAATTTCCCTAAGCACGGTTACAACATCCTCATTTTTTGAGGATTTCACAAGCAGGTCCGCACCTTCTCTGACCTGACGTATGCGCTTGGCAGCCAGATGAACCAGACTGAACCGGTTATCCACATTTTTCAAACAATCTTCAATGGTTACTCGAGCCACAACAACTTCCTCCAGTATTAAGTTAAACCAAATACTTAAATATATATTAAGTTAGATAACTATTTATAGTATATCAATTATTTCATAAATTCGTTTGCCGCCGGGTGCCTGCACAATGGCTTCATCCCCCGGCTCTTTGCCGATCAGGGCACTGCCAAGGGGTGAGGATACGGAAATTTTGCCTTTCTTTATATCAGCCTCATCCGCCCCAACGATCATATATTCAACTTCTTCTTCGGAGTCCAGATTTTCCAACACAACACGACAGGCAAACCGGACAACATCCTTTGGCACATCATCAGGATCAATAACCTTGGCATTTCCGACTTTATAGGATATTTCTCCAATCCGCCCCTCAAGAAAGGATTGTCTCTCCTTGGCTGCATGGTACTCGGCATTCTCAGACAGGTCACCATGAGCACGGGCAACTTCAATAGACTTGATATTTTCAGGCCGCTCAACGGTTTTTAATCTTTCAAGTTCTTTTTTTAAGGCCTCAAAGCCCTGTGTTGTAATAGGTATCTGATCCAAAATTACAATTTACTCCGTTTAATTAAATTTAAAGTCTTAGGGTCACTGATATTGTTTTGAAGACGATTTACCGCATGTGACCGATAATGGTTGTGCCTGCACTTGTTTTATCTCCCACCTTGACCGCCACATCAAAGGTTAACGGCAGATAAAGGTCCAGCCTGGAGCCGAATTGGATCATTCCGTAACGGTCTCCTTTTTTTACCCGCTCTCCTGTTGTCACACAATTGACAATCCTGCGGGCAATAAGTCCTGCAATCTGAACAAAGACAAATGATTTACCGTCATCTGTCTTTACCACAAGGGCATTGCGTTCATTGTGTACAGATGCCTTATCAAAGGATGCATTGACAAACTTGCCCGGATGATATTGCACTCGTTCAACCACCCCGTCAAAAGGAATCCGATTCACATGAACATTAAATACATTCATGAAAATGCTGACCTTCTGGCAGGGTTCATCCATATACTCGCACTGGGCAAGTCTCTGGACAATAATTACTTTGCCGTCTGCCGGAGACACCAGTGCATCCTTTTCCTCTGGTACGGTCCGTTCAGGATCCCTGAAAAACCACGCCACAAACAGAGTCAGGCAAATTGCGACTCCACCCAACACCTGCCACCCCAAATAGAAAGACATCCCGGTAACAAGGATGGCAGTAACAACAAATTTTACGCCGGGCATTGCAATTGGCAAGATCGCCTTTGCCGGCCATTTTGATTTATCCATAGCACCTCGTTATAATGACCATAACCCTATAATAATATCAAACAAAAGCCCAATCTGTCAAGACCCCCCTCAGGGTAATCCCGCATGTAACTTTTCAGGATCAACAATTTCAAGGAGTTACCTTGGTACTGGCAATCGCTTATGAAATCCGGTCAACGGTATAAGTATTTAAAAATTTTTAAAAATAAAAAAACGACCCAGGTTTACATGCGATTGCCCTGAGACACCTTTTTTGTTGCGCTTTTAGCGGCAAAATGAATCTCTGCATCAGATTTGCGCAAATAGACAGGGACCAACTTAGCCTCCTCTGACTCGAACAAAGAAGATGACTCAAGAGCAACCCGGATCATGGCAGAAGCGCTCACGCCATCCATGGATGGAGGAGAGAATCTGGCATTATCAGTGGTAAGCTCTAAAATTTTCTCCCGGTATGCCTTTGAACCGGACCCCACAAAAAGTGCTGAGGATCCGGCCATGGATACCGCATTATCAGGGGAACATACAGACTCATCACTCTTGTGTACCATCACCCCATGCTCAAACCGGTAAAGGGCTGTGTACACTTCATTTCTTTTTGCATCCATCATCACACAGACAGGAGCTGCGGAAAGGCTGAACCGATAGGCAATTCCATCAAGACTGGAGATGCCGGCCCGGGGCTTTGAGAATGAATAGGCTAACCCCTTGATCACACTGATGCCAATACGAAGTCCGGTAAAACTGCCCGGCCCTTTGGCTCCAATGAAGCCGTCAATATCTTCCAATGTCAATCCGGCCTGGGTTTTAATCATCTGCTCAGCCATTGACATCAGCCGCTTGGAATGGGTCTGCCTACTTACCCAATAGGAAGAGCAGAGCATCTCATGCCCCTCAAATAGGGCCATACTGGCGCCCTGCTCCGCCGTGCTAATCGCAAAAAGTCTCACAAACGATTAGTCCTTTTCCAGCGCAATATCAAGAACCTCTTTAACATCCTTAACGCAGGTAAACTTGAGTTTGCTTTTAACAGACTTGGGGATATCATGGAGATCCTTGCGGTTTTTTTCCGGAATGATCACCTGCTTGATACCGGCCCTCAGTGCGCCCAGGGCCTTTTCCCGAAGGCCACCGATGGGCAGCACACGCCCCCGCAAAGAGATCTCTCCGGTCATCCCGACCTTATGATCCACTTTTTTCTTTGTAAAGGCAGATACCAGCGCTGTAGCCATGGCAATCCCGGCGGACGGACCGTCCTTTGGAATGGCACCGGCAGGCACATGAATATGAATATCATTGTTATCAAAGGCCTCTTTTTCAATCCCAAGAGCCTCCTGATTTGCCTTGGTATAGGTCAGTGCAGCCCTGGCTGATTCCTGCATCACCTCGCCGATCTGTCCTGTCAACAGCAACTCACCTTTCCCCTGGAACAATGAAATCTCTATATAAAGGTGTTCTCCCCCATACTCGGTCCACGCAAGCCCTGTGGCCAGACCAACCTGACTCTCCTCCTGATCCATTTCAGAGATATAGTGCGGCGGCCCCAGGTATTTGTGCAAATTCTGTTTGGTAATATTAAACCGGCCTTTTTTCCCTTCTGCAATCTGACGGGCAATTTTACGGCACACAGTATCCAGCTTTCGTTCAAGCCCGCGCAACCCTGCTTCAAGGGTATATTCTGCAACAACGGATTCAATGGCCTTGGGGCTGATGTGGATGGAGCGCCGGATCAGTCCGTTGTCTTTCAGCTTTCTTGGCAAAAGATGTTTTTTGGCGATCACGGCCTTTTCCTGACGGGTATAGCCGGAGATATGAATCACTTCCATACGGTCCAGAAGGGCCGATGGTATGGTATCAGCCATATTTGCCGTAAGAATAAACAACACATTGGATAAATCATAAGGCATGTTCAGATAATGATCTGAAAACTCATAATTCTGTTCGGGATCCAGGGCCTCCAGCAGAGCAGATGACGGATCTCCCCGAAAATCACTTCCCAACTTGTCAATTTCATCCAGCATAAATACCGGATTGTTTGTATTGCATTGACGCAGCCCTTGTAAAATCCGACCGGGCATAGCACCGATATAGGTCCTGCGATGCCCCCGAATTTCAGCTTCATCCCGGATTCCCCCTAAGGATACCCTGTGAAATTTGCGTTTCATGGCCTTGGCAATAGCCTGGCCCAGTGACGTCTTACCCACACCCGGAGGGCCGACAAAACAGATAATCTGTCCCTTTTTATTGGGATTCAGTTTTCTGACACTCAGGTACTCCAGAATTCTTTCTTTAGCCTTCTCCAGTCCGAAATGATTTGTATCCAACACCTCGCTGGCTTTTTTGATATCAAGAAAATCTTTAGTCGCCCTGCTCCAGGGCAACTCAACAATACAGTCCAGATAGGTCCTGACCACCGAAGCCTCGGAAGAATCAAAATGCATCTGCTCTAGCCGTTTAACCTGTTTCAACGCCTCTTTTTCACAGGGCTCCGGTAGTTTGCATTTTTTAATTTTGGCTTTAAAATCCGCAATTTCAGCAAGTTTGTCATCACTCTCACCCAGCTCCCTGTGAATGGCCTTGACCTGTTCTCTCAGGTAATAGTCTCTCTGATTCTTTGAAATCTCATCTTTAACATGGGTCTGAATTTTTGCCTGGACAGTGGAAAGATCAAGTTCCCTTGCAAGAAGATCATTCACCCTTTTAAGTCGCTCTACCGTATCTGTAATTTCCAGAAGCGCCTGGGCATCTTCCACTTTCAAATTAAGATTAGATGCCACAAGATCTGCGAGTTTTCCCGGAGAGTCAATGTGGGAGAGCAAATCACCTACGTCACCGGAAAACTCACCTTTGAGGGCCAGCAATTTCTCACTGTTCTCTTTGACATTCCGCATCATGGCTTCAATTTCAATATCAAGATCTTCAGGTTCAACATCTGTCAGTATTTCAACCTCAACCTTGAAAAATGACCGTTTCTGGACATATTCAATCGCCTTGGCCTTGGTAATACCCTGAACCAATGCCTTGATCCTGCCATCCGGCATTTTGATCATCTTTTGAACACGCCCGATGGTCCCTATTTCATACACATCATCAATACCGGGTTTTTCGACCTCTGAATCCTTTTGAGCCGACAAAAACACGTACCGATCGTACTCCACACACTCTTCGATGGCTTTTATAGACTTATCCCGTCCGACAAACAGGGGAAGCAGCATATCCGTAAATACCACCACATCCCTGACAGGCATCATGGGAAGGGTTTTTGGAATTTCTTCAATATTGCCTTCTTTTTCTATAATCTCGATGAGATCATCAATATCTGCTTCGGCCATTTATACTCCTTATAAATCAAACAAGACCAACCAGGCATTTTGTATTTGTCTTAAACACCATTGTTGATCTTCCCCATTGGGTTCTTTGTTACTCTTAAATTTATTTGACCTTAGAATAAAACAGATTTTGCTTTTTACAATATGCTTGATAAAATATTTTTAAAATCAGATAACCCTAAAAGTTTAAATAAAAGTTCAAAGCCAGGTGGCTGGATACTATAAAATACGATTAAAGATATAATAATGAGGTCAGAATGATTTCTGTTTCCCAATTGCCAATCCCAATAACAATACTTATTTTCATCTTTGGCGCTTGTGTCGGCAGCTTTTTGAATGTGGTAATTTTCAGACTGCCTGAAAAAAAATCCATTGTTTTTCCGGGCAGCCATTGTCCGGCTTGCAAAAATGAGATCCCATTCTACCTGAATATCCCAATTTTAAGTTATCTGGCGTTAATGGGAAAATGCAGGTATTGCAGCACCCCAATTTCCTTGCGCTATCCGGCAATAGAATGTCTTACAGGTGGATTGTCACTTCTATTGGTTCATAAATTTGGCTTAGGCTTGCCTATGCTTTTCTGGTTTATCTTCGGATGTGTACTGATTGTAGTCTCATTTATTGACCTTGACCACCAAATCATTCCGGACAGCATATCTATTCCGGGTATTTTCATTTTTGCCTCTTCTGCAGTTTTTATTCCGGATATGACTTGGACCTTGGTCCTGACCGGAATCCTGACAGGCGGCGGACTTCTGTATGCTGTTGCGCTTGGCTACTATCTATTACGGGGGCAGCAGGGAATGGGAGGCGGTGATATAAAACTTCTGGCAATGATCGGGGCGGCCACAGGTGTAAAAGGGGTTTTATTCACAATATTTGCAGGATCCGTTTTAGGCACCGCAGGCGGAATAACAGCCATAATATGGGGAAAGAGCCGGAATATCCGCCGAGACAGCCAACGGAACAGCCAACGGGATCTCCGGTTCAAAATCCCATTTGGTCCGTTTTTATCCATTAGTGCCCTGACATACGTACTTTGGGGAGAGCAGTTGATTTACTGGTACTTTTCCATTTTCACCAACTTGTAAGCCAGCTTTAGTTAATCAGAATAACAAACTTCTAGGAAAACTTTACCTTTAGTGGTCCGAAACGGGATGCTGATCACGTGACTGCCGCCTTCAATATGGGCGATGGTCTGGTCTCGTCCAATAACTACCTTGGTAAACTTAACCTTTATTTTTTTGTCAAGTTCGGCAATCTTGGTTGTGACGTGCCCGGCTATCATATTGCTGATTTCCCCGACCGCATCTGTAATTTCGTCGTTGATTTCTAGCATTTCCTCACCAAACATGGCAGAGACAATACCTAGAATACTTTTTTCTGAAAAAGAAATTGCCGCCGTGCCCTCAAGGTCACCTGAAATCTCCAAAAGGCCTGATATATCGCCCTGTAGAATGGAATTGGTTTTTAAAACCGGGGGTTCGGGTTTTACTTTAACAAAGGCAGTAGTGTCAAGTATGTGTAAAGCACCTTCAATAAAAGGATTCACAAGTGTTACGTCCATATTTTCCTCCTGTTTTAAATGATTTTATGTTGTTTGAAAAAATCTGGCAATGAAAATTTGAAAAAATCTGAATAAATACTTGACACGCACTTCTCAACGACGTAACGTACGCAAAAAGCTGATTTAAATTTTTCAACTTTTAGGAAAACATTTTTACATAAAATAATTAATTCCTAAAAACCTAAAAAAAGGAGTGATCACGATGAACAAAGGCGATTTAATCAACAAGGTTTCAGAAGTCCTGAACAGTAAGAAAGAAGCCCAGGCTGCAGTCGACTGCATGATCAAAGCTGTAACAGATGCCCTTTCTAGCAATGACTCTGTAACTCTCGTTGGCTTCGGCACATTTAAAACAGCTGAAAGAAAAGCCAGAAAAGGCAGAAACCCTCAGACTGGAAAAGAAATCAACATTCCTGCTAGAAATGTACCGAAATTCGTCCCAGGCAAAGCCCTCAAAGACGCCGTAAAATAACAAGATCCTTTTTAATAAGTAAAATTATTCAGGCAGTAATTGACAGTGTCAATACTGCCTGAATAGATTTGATGCCATGGGATTTGACGTTGAAAAAATATTCCTTCCTTCAGTGGGAGTGGATTTGGTCTTTGATATGGATTCTCTTACCCCGATATCAAGGTCGTCCATTATCTATGACACCGACTATGGGAACAGGACAATTACGATTGCCCAACCCATAGTTCCGGTAACCTCAGAGACTAAATTCGATGAACTCCATCTAACCACCATTATTCACACCAAGCAACGGAGAGTACGGGTTGGTTTATCGTGCAGACCCATCAAATTTATTGATCAGTATCACCTGGCCAACAGATCAACAACCAAGGCACTGATCGTACAGTATCAACTTCCACCCATCGAAACAAATATCAGATCGGCCTTCAGACTCCCTTTAAGTCAAAGACACAGTATCAAGGCGAAACTACTCTACAACAGTGTAGAGTATTTCACTGCCAGAGATTTCAAAATCAAGGACATCTCATTCGCCGGCATAGGGCTTTCAGTCCCAAAGAAACAGGGCAAAAAAACCAACCCACTGACAGAGATCGAATCAGGCACGGCTGTCCCAGTCGGAATGATTTTGGTGGACAAGGGACTAAAAGACCCAGTTGGTACCTTTCCGGTTAAAACAAAAGTGGTCAGACTGAACCCTAACTATTCAGAGACACACATGCTGGTCGGATTAAAAATCTTAGCGATCACTGCCGAAAGCGAAAATCTTCTTAACCGGTTTATTCACAAGGCACAGATTGACGAGCTAAAGCGAATCAGCAAAAGAGGCTGACAACCTGCCCACATGTAATTTCAGCCATGATAGAATTTCTTTTTGAACAGGCGAAAGCCCATCAACTCCTTCAGATTCAATTTGATCCAACTCTGAAACGGCCTGAGTACAGGTGAATTTCATATCATTCTTATACCCTTTGACCAGCTCATCTGATTTTAACCCTGTCAACTTGCACAGGTGGGTCAAAAACTCGGAGCGGTTTTCGCCATCGCTTTGAAAATTCCGAGCAATGATTCGAAGAGCCAGCATTCTGATTCTTGGACTTTCTAAAGAATCGCATACCTGGTATTTTTCATCACAAATTAATTGATGGAACAGTGAAATTTCTCTTTTCTCTTTTGTCGAAAAAAATCCGGATTGATACAGGGCAGCATCAGGATCGACATCTGGGATATCAGGATATTTAAAAGCCTTATGAAAGGCTGCGGTTTTCAAAAAAGGATCAGGATCCGTCCTGATAGTTACCAGATTTTTTTCGTAACCGGCAATAGCCTCAGGCGTCAACCGTGCCCAGAAACGATCCAAACACGGCAAGAGAAGCAATTGATCTCCCGGCCGTTTCCGGATCACGAAAAGCTCGTATATCCCGTTCTCATCATCCTTTTTCCCAAAGAGACCATCCGTATCCATTCGAAGCCACAAGTCTTGATTTCTGTACGGAACAGACCCACCTAAGTGAATGACCGGGGCAATATAATTAACTTTGGCACCAAAGGAGATAGAGACCATCAATCCAAGGCTGAAATTGTTTTTTCCAACGGATATATGCCGCCCAAGACTGTTAATTCTCTTCGCATCTTCCGCCTTATTGAAAAAACCCATTACATATCCCCAAATCTCGGTTTGACCTGAAAACACCCGAGCCAGGGAGAGCAACGCCTCGACATCAGCCATGGCCTCATGCGCCCTGCCCGAGACCTCAAAATTATTTTCCGAGGACAGATATTCAAGCTTCATTGTTGGCCTGCCATCGGGCAATTTCGGCCAAGACAGGACATTGCTGCAGAACAGCTTAAATATTACGGCAATGGGAAGCATATCAATTCTGGAGCACCCGTTGGCATACTGATGCGAGTATGGATCAAGCAGATTACGATAAAAAAGAAAACGCAAAAATTCGTCGTCAAAGCCCAGGGAATTATACCCGCAGCTTATCGTACCTGATGTATTGAACAATAGGTGGATTTTTCGGGCTGCCTCATACTCCAGAACACCCTCTTCAAGCTCGGCAGGTGTAAGGCAATGGGTCAGAAAAGCGCGCGGAGACGGCACAATATCAGGACGAAGGCGCACCGTAATCGTTTCCCGGGAAAGCTCGTTCAATTCCAAATCAGTCCGGATACAGGCAAAGGTAAGCACCTGGTCAAAGGCAGGATGCAACCCGGAGGTTTCAATATCGTAAAAAAGATAGGTTTTATAGGTTTTCATTTTTTAGGAACACCCCAAACCCGAAAAAGGGGAACAAAAAACATGCTCCCCCTCCAAGGTGATTCGATACTGTATAAAAAAGACTATCTTTTAGAGAACTGAAAGCTAGCTCTTGCGCCTTTTTTACCGTATTTTTTACGTTCTTTCTTTCTGGCATCCCGGGTCAAAAACCCTGCGGATTTGAGAACACCTCTCAATTCCGGATCAACCAGAACAAGTGCTTTTGAGACACCTTGACGTACAGCACCGGCCTGACCGGTCTGTCCGCCGCCCATGACGGTAAC
>PIVQ01000034.1 GCA_003354055.1 Desulfobacteraceae bacterium
GTGATTATTCCCAAACCGGATCTCCAGCGCCGGTTGCTGGAGATTCTGGCCTCAGATACCTATAAAGCATTGCATAATCCGTCATATTCGGCCATTGCCAATCCATACTCGCTGGAACTCCAAAATTGTACGGAGCATTTGCTTGATGCCTTGTTTGCTGCCATCTATAAAACGGACAATATTCAGCAGATCAAGGCAAATGAGAAGGCGTATTTCAAGGCCCAGCCTGTAAACGTGAATCCGGTCAAACTGGCACTGGGCTCCATGTTTTCCGCAGATATCACCACATCCGACCATCCGGGCGCACCGGAAACCACCACATTTACAACCATTGGGGATTTTCTGGAGCAATTTAACCTGGTTTCCAAGCAGTATATTCTGGCTGAGGAAAGCTAAATCTTGATAGAGAGTCCGGTAAGCGCACAGGCTTACCGGGCTCTCCACTGAGAATAAATCAGTTCTTTTCGATCATCTCTTTATAGGGCCAGCCTGTCATGCCTTTTTCAAGGATCAGCAGGCGGTCTTTGCCCACATTCCGGGCTGCCATATAATCATAACTGCGCTTTGCACCGCCTTTGCCTCTGGGGCAGACAATTACCACAGGATGGCTGTTGTCCTTGGCCTGTGATACGGCTGTATCCAGTTTTGCCTTTTCTAAGTCTGATTTTGCCGGATAGGCATAGGTTGCCAGGGAGCCCTTCAGGTGGTGGGCGTCAAACTCTTCCTTGACCTGGATATCTACGATAATAACAGGTGACTGGGTCTTGATCCAGGTTTTTACCTGATCCTGGGAAACGTAGTTATAACTTTCGGACCAGGCCGGGGAGGCCAGAATCAGGAAAAACAGTGCTATGATAACTCTCTTCATAAAAAACTCCTTGGCGTTAGGGTATTTTACCTCTGGTTGACGATGACCGGATGACTATACAGACCTGCCATAGGAGTTGACAAATTGTTAATTCGAATCATCTTTGAGGAAGTGTATTTATAAAAACAATAGGGGTCCTCTGATAATTAGAGGCGGCCAATAGGAGTTCGGATGGGACAAAGGGTTTTGGAGTTGCTGGCACCGGCAAAAAATTGTGAACTGGGCATGGCAGCCATAAACCATGGGGCTGATGCCGTTTATATCGGGGCGGAGCAATTCGGCGCCCGGGCAGCTGCAGGAAATTCCATTGCCGAGATTGAGGCGCTCTGTGCATATGCCCATCGCTACAGGGCACGGGTTTATGTGGCCCTGAATACCCTGATTTTTGACCATGAGATTGAGGCGGTGAGGCATCTGGTATGTCAGATTTGGGATGCCGGAGCCGATGCCCTGATTATTCAGGATATGGGCCTGCTTGAAATGGATCTGCCGCCCATCCCTTTGTTTGCCAGCACCCAGACCGATAACCGAACACCGGAAAAGGTCCGTTTTCTTGAACAAAGCGGATTCCAGCGGGTGATCCTGGCCCGGGAACTGGGGCTTGATGCCATAGGCAAGATTCGTAAAACCACCAGCGTTGACCTGGAGGCCTTTGTCCATGGGGCCCTGTGCGTATGTTACTCCGGCCAATGTTATATGAGTGCGACCATCGGTGGCAGAAGCGCCAATCGGGGCTCCTGCGGCCAGCCCTGTCGCCTGCCCTGGAATCTGGTTACGGGTAAGGGAGATATCCTAGCCGAAAATCGTTACCTGCTATCCCTCAAAGATATGAACCGGGCCAACCATCTCGCTGCCCTGGTGGGTGCTGGAATCTCCTCTTTTAAAATTGAAGGCCGGCTCAAGGACCTGGCCTATGTGAAAAATGTCACCGGGTTTTACCGCCGGCATCTGGATGCCTTTATGGAAGACAACCCGGGATATATAAAGGCGTCCTCAGGCAAAACGTTGCTTTCCTTTACCCCGGATCCTGCAAAAACCTTTAACCGGGGTGAAACTGATTATTTTCTGTTTGACCGTGAGGGCACTCCTGCTCATTCCTTTGATACCCCAAAGTCCATGGGAGAGAAAATAGGAACCGTGAAAAAGGTGACCCCGGACTGGTTGACCCTGAACACCCGTCATGAACTGCACAATGGAGACGGCCTTTGCTTTCTGGATCCCAAAGGACAGCTGAGAGGTTTTCAGATCAACCGGGTGGATAAGACCGGGAAATTGTTTCCGCCGGGGCGGCAGCCGCTCAAAAAGACTCCCGTTTCCCAGGGAACCTTGGTTTATCGAAACCACGACCAGGCATTTTCCCGACTCATGGCCGGAAAAACAGCAGATCGAAAAATCGGCCTGGATCTGGTTTTTTCAGAAAGGCGGGACGGCTTTGTTTTGAGTGCTGAGGATGAGGATCATATCCGGGCTGAGGTTATTCTTGACGTTTCAAAAGAGCCTGCCAAAAATCCGGAACGCGCCCTTTCGGTCATTGAAAAACAATTGGGCAAACTGGGCAACACCCTGTTTTTTCTCCGCAGTTTATCCATCGATTCCGCCTCGTATTTTTTATCTGCCAAAGATCTGAACCGCCTCCGCAGGGATTTGGTATCAGCCATGGAAAACCAAAGAGCACAACAGGCTGTACGTATGACCTGTCTGCCAAGGCCCGAACCGGTTCCCTATCCTGGATCAGACCTGGATTTCAGGGCCAATGTGGCTAATGATCTTGCCAAAAAGTTTTACGAAAAACGAGGGGTAACCTCTTTTGCACCTGCCTTTGAAATTTCCCGGCCGGATCCCGGATCACCTGTCATGACCACAAAACATTGTATCCGATATGGTCTGGGCCATTGTCCCAAGTACCATAAATCAAAAGATAAGGTCTGGTCCGGCCCCCTGTACCTGGAAAATGAAAAAGGGCGGTTTCAGGTGGTGATTGACTGTAAACAATGTGAAATGATCATTACCAGCTGAGTGTCATTTCGTAATAGAAAAGTGAATGTTAGGATTATGTTAGAATTGTGTTAGGCGGTTCCGTTTTTTCTATGTTCTGCTATACTTATGGGCATTCAATTCCAAAGTAGAGCAGTTATTTTATATCCGCGAAATTTATGGAGGATTATATGAATACATCGTTTGTAGGTAATCTCTCAATGGGGAAAAAACTTATCGGATCATTTCTCTTTGTTGCTTTTATTACGGCAGTGGTGGGGGGGATCGGTTTTTTTCGTATCTCATCGAGCATAACCGGTGTGAAAGTGCTTGTTGAGGATGACGTAGAGTTTTTAAAGCAGGCAGAAGAGCTTAAAATATTTGCCCTCCAGCACCGGCGGTATGAGAAAGACTTCTTTTTAAACATTGGAAAGCCTGAAAAGCAGAAGGGGTATGTTAAAAAGTTTAGAGGGGTTTCTGAAAAAACCAGCTCATTGATCTCTATTATTATAGAGAAGGTCGGCACTGACCCGCATCTGACTGATGAGGTAAAGACAGCAGCAAAAGAGGCGGGGACAGCCTATCAAAAATATGTGGAAGGATTTTTCGCCCTGACTCAGACGGTGTTGGCAGATGCATCCATAACCCCTCAGAAGGGGAACGGTCTGATGAAACCCTTTAAAGACTATATCTATAAGTTTGAAAAAAGTGTGGATATCGTCTTGAATGGGGCGCTTGGGATGGTGGACGAGGAATCGGCCCATATCATTGCCTCAGGAGAACGGTCCAGAATAGTTATCGGAGTTTTGCTTGTCATCGGTATTTTGGTCAGTGTGGCCATAGGCGTTATCTTGACCGCCATGATTACCCGGCCGTTGAAAGCCGCGGTGGGACAGGCTGATCTGTTGGCCAACGGAGATTTCAGCCAGACCATTGACCTGGATCAAAAGGATGAGGTGGGGCAATTGGTTAAGGCCATGAACACCATGTCCGGCAATTTAAGAGGCATGTTTCAGGAAATCATTCAGGGAACTGCTACGTTGACGGCATCATCAACAGAGTTATCTGCCGTATCCGAACAGATCGCCACCAACTCCGAGCAGACGTCAGAGGCATCCGGGACAGTGGCAGCTGCGGCAGAGGAGTTGAGTGCCAACATGAATGGGGTGGCGACATCCTCCGAAGAGGCTGAATCCAGTCTTTCAATGATTGTGGCGGCATCTGAAGAGATGACATCCACTATCGTGGAAATATCAAAGAATACCGCAACAGGCAGTGATATCACCCGGACTGCCGTCACTGATGCAAGCCTGGTTTCTGAAAAGGTAAATGCGCTGGGGCATGCAGCCGCAGCCATTTCAAAGGTAACCGAGACCATCGAAGATATCTCCGAGCAGACTAACCTTCTGGCATTGAATGCCACCATTGAGGCGGCCCGGGCAGGAGAGGCCGGTAAAGGATTTGCCGTTGTCGCCGGTGAGATTAAAGCCCTGGCCCAGCAGACGGCCGAAGCCACCCGGGAGATCAGCCAGAATATCTCCGGCATTCAGCATACCACAGAGGAATCTGTTGATGCCATCGGCAAGATCACCAAAGTCATCAATGAGATTAACGAGATTGTCGTGAGCGTGGCCACGGCCATAGAAGAACAGTCCGCCACCACCCAGGAGATCTCCAACAATGTCGCACAGGCAGCGTCCGGGGTTCAGGAAGTTAATGAAAATATCAGTCAGTCCTCTGCTGTGGCAGGTGAAGTCACCCGTGATATTGCCGGTGTCAGCCAGGCAGCCTCCGAAACACAGGAGGGTAGTGTGCAGGTGAGCAAAAGTGCCCATGAACTGTCCGAACTGGCAGAGAACCTAAATGCCATCATCGGCCGCTTCAAGGTTTAATGGCGTATTTGTAATGTCTTGACTTTTGCCCGGAATTTAATTAAAAATTTCTGCCATGGATTTTGATGCACACTGCAGTTACGATATAACGGTACAAGGCCAAATTTACATTGTCCGTTTTTACCAGACCTGGAACCTGGAAGGGGCCAAGGCATTTTTTAAGGCCTATAAATCCATTATCCGGGAAAAGAACTTTGAACAATTCGGGGTGTTGGGGGATCTGCGTAAATTAGAGGGCGGCACTCCGGACGGAATGGCCTATTTTGAAAAAATTGCAGACTGGTGCCGGACCCACGGCCAGATTGCCAGAGCCCAGTTGATTGACTCTGCCCTGAGCGACTATATGATCAATCAGGCCAGCCGGGGCAAGGAAATTTTTCCCATTAAGACCTTTGATGACGAAACCCAGGCCATGAGTTGGCTTGCTGACCTGGGTCTGAAGATCGGTTAACCCTATCTGCTTTTTTCCCAGAGATCGTAAAAATGATGAACCGGACCGTGGCCTTTGCCGGTGGTATATTCTGCACCGGCGGACAAGGCTCCCGTGATATAAGCCTTTGCCTGTTTTACTGCCGAAGTCAGGTCAAGTCCCCTGGCAAGGCCTGCGGCAATGGCTGACGACAGGGTACATCCGGTGCCGTGGGAGTTCTGGGTATCAATCCGTTCTCCGGGCAGTTCAATCATATTGCCTGTGGCACTTTCGTAAAGAAGATCATGACTTTTTTTTCCTGTCAGGTGGCCGCCTTTGACCAGGACATTTTTAGCTCCTAGTTCGGCCAGCTCCCTTGCTGCCGTCGGCATATCCTTGGCGGTTTCAACGGGTCTTCCCAGCAGTACCGATGCTTCAGGCAGGTTGGGGGTGATTACTGAGGCCAGGGGAAGCAATCGTTCTTTTAAGGCGGTTACCGCATCGTCCAGAAGCAGCTTGTCCCCGCTTTTTGAAATCATCACCGGATCCACCACCACATTGGGGCAGTGCCATTGCAATAGCTTGTCTGCCACAACCTCGATCACCTCAGGAGAGTGAAGCATGCCGATTTTAACCGCATCGGTTCCGATGTCATCCATGACCGCATCAATCTGCTGTCCGATGAATTCGGGCGGGGTCGGGAAAATTTCCGTGACCACCCGGGTATTCTGGGCGGTCAGGGCGGTAATGGCGGACATTCCGAAACAGCCCAGAGCGGAAAAGGTTTTTAGATCGGCCTGGATACCTGCACCGCCGCCGCTGTCTGATCCGGCAATGGTCAAGGCTCTGTAATATGAGGTCATTTGTTGTTCTCCTGTCGGGTTCTGATAAACTTGTGTTTAAGGTTTTGGGTTGCCCTGAATGGATCTTCGGCACCGCAGATGGCCGAGACTACGGCAACGGCATCCGCTCCTGCCCGCACCACGTCCGGCACATTGGATGAATTCAGTCCGCCGATGGCCACCAGGGTATGGCGGGAGTATTCCCGGATCCGGGCAAGACCCTCAAGGCCCCAGGGTGCCTTTGTGTCTGTCTTGGTGGGGGTGGCAAATACAGGGCTTACCCCGATATAGGCCAGGTCCAGGTCCTGGGCGGCTTCAACATCCTCCCAGGTTTCAACGGACAGGCCGATAATCGTATTCGGTCCCATAATCTGCCGCACCTTTTCATAGGGCATGTCGCTCTGCCCGATATGGACCCCGTCCGCCCCTGATGCCAGGGCAATGTCCAGCCGGTCATTGATGATCAACGGAATGCCTGTAGGTGAAAGCAAAGCTTTCAGCCG
Organism: Desulfobacteraceae bacterium; assembly: GCA_003354055.1. Next base: position 6,489 of record PIVQ01000034.1, read on the forward strand.
GATGGCCCTGTTTAGAAAGGTTCGGGTATCCGCTGTTTTTTCCCGTAACTGCACACAGCAGACCCCGGCTTCCGCGGCCTGTGCCACCACCGCCTCAATATCATTTCGGGGGCAGTCACCGGTGACAAGAAAAATTCCGTTCATGCCGCTCTCCTATACCTTTAAATAACCTTCAATATCTTTTTCAGACATGAGGAACAGGGCATCTAAAAAATGAAGCTGTAGTGTGCCGGGGCCTTTGGCCTCTTTGGCAGCCATCTCTCCGGCAATTCCCATCACTGCCATGGCGTGGGCCGCTGCCTGATGAAAGTCCTGATTCACCGCGGCAAAGGCACCGCACAGGGCAGAGGCTGTACATCCGAGACCCGTGACTCTGGGCATGAGATAATGTCCGTTCTTTATTGTCAGTACCGCGTCTTTGTCCAGAATATAATCGGTCTCCCCGGTTACGCAGACCACAGAGTTAAACACAATATTCAGATTCTTGGCAGATTCAATGGCCAGTCCGGACCCGGAGGTAGAGTCCACCCCTTTGGTGGAAACCCCGGCCTGGCTCAGGGCCATAATCTCGGAGCCGTTTCCCCGGATAATGGAAGGGGCAACTTCTCTGATCAGATCACGGGCCGTGTCTGTCCTGTATGGAGTGGCGCCTACGCCCACCGGATCGAGAACAATGGGAATCCCTTTTTCCTTTGCCTTTTTGACGGCCTTGAACATGGCTGCTATCCATCTGTCGCTCAGGGTGCCGATATTGATGACCAGGGCTCCGGCTATGTTTACCATATCCGCAACCTCTTGCTCAGCATGGGCCATTACCGGGGATGCACCTATGGCCAGCAGGGCGTTTGCAGTGGTATTCATGACCACGTAATTGGTAATATTGTGAACCAGGGGGCTGTTCTGCCGGATGGTCCACAGATCCTTGTAAATATCTGCTGTATTAAGATTCATGGCGTCCTCCTTATATCACGCGTTTTTTTTTTACTCCCAGGTATGGATTAGGTCTCTGGCATCCACCCGGTTTTTAATCAGGCCGTATTTGAGGGCAAAGTCTGCAAAGGCCTGCCATTTAACCGGGTCGTGCCCGTCCGGCCCTGCAAAATAAGGTCGGGTCAATTCAAAGGCTTTTGTTTCAATATCTACATCAGCCTCGGGAACCGCAGACAGGTAAAATTCCAGGGCAATTGCAGGATCGGTCTGGGCCTCTGCCAGGGCAATGCGAATGGCTTTGACAAATCCCTGGATGGCTTCTTTTTTATTTTTTAATGTTTTGGACCCTGCCACAAAGATCAGTTCCTCGTAATCCGGGATCCCGTATTTTTCAAGCTCAAAGAATCCGGCACGATACCCGTGCTTTTCCATGCCTACTGTTTCATAGGTCTTAAAGGGTCCCATGACCGCATCCACCTGTTTGGAAACCAGAGCGGGCAGAATGGTGAATCCCACGTTTACCGGGGTATAGTCTTTAATTCCGTTGATGTCGGCAAAGGCCTTGAGCATCACGTCCATGAGCCCGGGCACGGTATATCCGATTTTTTTTCCCGACAGATCCGAAGGATGTTTAATGGCCCCGTCCAGGTAGAGCAGAGTGGTCAGCGGATGCACCACCAGCGGGGTGATAGCTTTGATATCCAGCCCCTGGTCCGCTGCAATAATGGTCTGGGGTTGGTAGGATACGGCCAGATCCACATTGCCCGATGCAGCAAGTTTCAGGGCATCACTGGTCTCCGACGGGGTGATGATTTCCACCTCAATCCCAAAATCGTCAAAATATCCGGATTCCCGGGCCAGATAAATGGGTAGATGGTCCACATTGGGAAACCAGTCCAGCATTAGGGTGAGCTTTTCAGCAGCAGTTCCGGGAACAGGCATCAACATCATCAGGACCAGTAGCAGTAAAATAAATTTTTGTTTCATGTTTTCCTTTTTGTCTGTCTATTTACAATTTAGCTTAATATTTAAATCTAAGTATTGGTTTTCCATTTGACAATTCTCTTTTCAAGCATGCCCACTATCACCCACAGGCCCAGACCCATGAGGGTGAGCCAGAGGATAGCGGCAAATACCATATCCGTCTGCAGCCTTGCATTGGATTGGATCATAAGATATCCCAATCCCTGCTGGGCGCCGACCCATTCACCGATCACCGCCCCGATGGTGGCCACGGTCACCCCCACCCGCAATCCTGAAAAAAACTGGGGCAGGGCCCAGGGCCAGTAAAGCAGCCGCAGCCGCTGGAAAAATGAGGCCCCCATGAGGCGGAACAACACCCGAAATTCAGGGTCACAGCTCTTAAGGCCGGACAGCAAACTTATGGTAATGGGAAAAAATATAATGATCCAGGCCATGAACACCTTGGAAGCCATGCCGTATCCCAGCCAGACCACCAGCAGTGGAGCCAGGGCAAAAACCGGCACAGCCTGAGAGGCCACCAGAAAAGGGGCAAGACCTTTTTCAAGCCCCGGATTAGCAAACATGAGAATAGCCAGGGGAATAGCCGTAACCAGGGCCAAGCCAATGCCCAAAAGGATTTCCGACATTGTGACCAGGGCATGTGGCCAGATAATCGTCGCCTTTATAACGGCCGTGGTCAATATTTCCGAGGGCCGGGGCAGGATAAAGACGGGGACCTCCATCAGCCTCACGCTGATCTCCCAGATTCCCACCACTCCCAGGGCCAGTCCCAGGGCAATGAAATTAGCACGCCCCATGGATACGATCCCCCTGGAGCCGGTCCAGCACATGGCGCTTGATGTCTATGAGTTCGGGATGGGTGAAATCCCTGGGCTTGGGTTGTATCGGAACAAATGTTTCCGTGATCGTCATGGGCCTCGGGCTCAGAAGACAGATTTCATCTCCCAGAAGCAGTGCCTCTTCAATATCATGGGTGATCATGAGAATGGTCTTGTTGAATTTAGACTGGAGCATGAGCAGCAGTGCCTGAAGTTCCCTGCGGGTAATGGCGTCCAGAGCAGACAGAGGTTCATCCAGAAGGATCAGTTCCCGATCGAACATCAGGGTGCGGACCAGGGCGCAGCGCTGGCGCATCCCCCCGGAGACCTCCCTTGGATAATGATTTTCATATCCCCTCAGCCCGAGATGGTCAAAGAGTTGAACTGCTTTGTCAGCGGCCGTGCTCATATCCCTGTTGCCGGCTTTTCCGGTCCTGGCCGGCAGCAGGCTGTTTTCCATCAGGGTAAACCAGGGCAGGAGCAGATCTTTCTGCTGCATATAGGCGGCATGATCCTGGAGATGGGCAAATGACTCTCCCTTCCAGGAAATTTCCCCCTGGTCCAGGTTAATCACCCCGGTCAGCCCGTCAAACAGTGTGGACTTCCCGCAGCCGGACGGCCCCACCAATACCTTGAACTGCCCTGGTGCAACCGCCAGGTCAAGGTCTGAAAAGACAGTCTGATTGTTAAAGGATTTGTTTGCTCCGCGTACGTTGAGCATGGTTCCATTCCCGTCGGCTTATTGTTATAAAGGGTGGCCAAGGGTCTGGGCAGGGGGTGAGGACTTTCCTTCGCCGGAATGATCCGGATCAGGTTCCAGGGGTCGAAACGTTTTTGTCTCCTCTCAGCCGATTTTTCTTCGGCTCCCCCAGCCTTCCATTGACGCGTAATAATTGCCCGGAAAATATCATGGGGCAGGTATCATGTCAAACCCCCTTTATTTATCCAGCAGGTTATGTTTGTTGACTTTCCGGTAAAGGGTGGCCCGGGAAATGCCAAGAATTTTTGCCGTTCGGGACATATTGTTTTGGGTCTGGGACAGAGTTTCGGAAATAATTTTCCCCACCCTTTCTTCCAATGTGCCTGTCTTAAGGCGCTGCTCAACCGGAACCTGCGTCAGTCCAAGATGTCCGGGACCCAGGGTGTCTCCCTCGCACAGGTGCAGGGCCCGCTGCATACAGTTTTCAAGTTCCCTGACATTCCCGGGCCAGTGGTACCCGGCCAGGGTTTCCCGGGCTTCCGGCGTCAGTCCCGGCGGATTAACGGCATTTTCCGATAAAAATAATGCCGCCAGGGCCAGAATATCCTCCCGGCCCCTGTCCTTTAACGGCGGAATGGGAATGGGAAACACATTCAGCCTGTAGTAGAGGTCTTCCCTGAACCGGCCTTCGCGGATGGCCAGGGGCAGGTTCACATGGGTGGCGGCAATGATACGGGTGTTGATCTTTATGGGTCTGTCCGCACCGATGCGGTACACTTCTTCGGTCTGGAGGACCCGCAGCAGTTTTACCTGCATCCTGTGGGGCATGTCTCCGATTTCATCCAGGAGGATGGTGCCGCTGCTGGCCAGTTCGAATTTTCCGGGCTTCCCCCCTTTGGACGCCCCTGTAAATGTGCCGGCCACATACCCGAACAATTCGCTTTCCAGAAGATTGGCGGGAATGGCCCCGCAATTGATGGGGATAAAGGGATTTTGGCTTCTGTCGCTTCGGTTGTGGATGGCCTGGGCAAACAACTCTTTTCCCGTGCCGGTTTCCCCCTGAAGCAGCACTGTGCTGTCCGAGGCTGCCGCCCGTTTGGCCAGCTTCACGGCATCAAGAAAAGGAGGAGCTGCACCGGTGAGGCTGTCAAAGGTAAAGTGGGCCCGGGTGCCGGCAATGGTATCTGCAAGCTTATATACGTTTTTAACCTCTTCAAAAGAGATCACCGCCCCCAGGCGTTCCCCGTCCCGGGCCATGACCAGGCGTACGGTGTGGATAAAGTTGACAATCTGGTCTTTGATTTTTAACCGGCCTTCTTTGTTTTTCCAGGCGTCGGGATGGGCCTGAACATCATCCAGGTCGATTGTCAGTCCTTTTAAGGTGGACAGGGGGCGGCCTTCCAGGTCTTTTTGTTTCAGAATTTCGGTTCCCCTGCGGTTCACCTGCCAGATATGTTTTTCACTGTTGATGATAATCAGGCCGCTGCCCGATGAGGTGATCACCTGGTCCAGAAAGTTAAGGTTGGATTCAAGTTCCCTGTTTCTTCGCAATACCCGGAGCTGCTGTTCTGCTGCCCTGGCAGCCGTGGTAACCATGTAAAGGGTATGCGGGTGGGCCTTTTCCCATGCACCGGATACGGCAATGACCCCGATTAGTTTTTTGTCCTTGCCAAAGATTGGGGCGGTGGAGCTGGTCCACCCGTGGGCCTGCCTGCAATAGTGTTCATCCTTGATCAGCTGGATAGGGATTTTCAGCTTCAGGGTCAGAGAAATGGCACTGGTGCCCACATCCTGTTCCGTCCACCTGTATCCGGGCATGCAATTTCGTTTTGCCGATTGTTCAACCAGATCATCACTGCCCTTAATATGCAGGATATACCCGTCTGCATCTGCCGCAGCAATAAAGAAATCATTGTGGGACAGCAGATTATAGAATTCTTCAAACTGGGGTAACAGCACATCCAGGAGTTCCGAGTTGTCCCGCCGTCTATGGGAAAGTTCCGCCGGGGAGAGCATTTTCTGGTTTGTGTTTCTTAGTACCGGATCAATGCCGTAGGTCTTTGACCGAAGGAAGGAGCGTTGGATAATCTGCTGCATTTCCCGGGTGCTGATGAGTTGTCCTTTTTCCATAGGGCTGTCTCTTTTTTATACAGGTTTTCCGGCTGTCAGGGCAATGGACCTGCGGCCGGGGATGAATTTTCGATCCCGTTGGCTGTTGCGACCAATATATAGATGGCTGTCGGATATTTCAACCCGCTGAAAATAAATAATAAACAGGACCTCTGAGAATTTTATTGCTTTTTGAAGAGATTGTTTTATTTTGGGACATGTCTCATTGTGAGTCAATTTTATCAAGATCCTTATGTGTTCAGGGGGTCTGACTCCGGTATCGGGATAGTTGTTTCAAAATAAAACAGTATGCGGATCGAATCAGACCGGGAGAATAAAAATGATTTGTATTGAAAACCAAAAATAAATACGACGGATAATGGGGGATTCGGCAGCCTTTTCCTCAAAATTTAAAGAAAAATGCTGCCTCTGGTATGCCCCTTGCTCTACCAGGAGGCAACAAAATAAAAAAACACTTTTAGGAGACTGGTTTTGAAAACAGCAGATATCATCATCATCGGCGGCGGCATTAGCGGTTCAGCCCTTGCCTTAGGCCTTGTCCGTCTGGGTGCCGGAAAGGTGGTGCTCCTTGACGAACAGCTTCCCACCCAGCGGCTGTCCAGGGGGAATTTCGGGCTGACCTGGTTCATGTGCAAAGGGGCGGGATACCCGGGATATGCCAGGTGGAGCCGCAGGGCTGCCATGGAATGGCCTGACTTTGCCGGCGGCCTGGAACAGGATACCGGATACAATATTGAACTGGACTGGACCGGCGGCGCGGTTCACGCTTTTGGACAGGATGAGTGGGACGGGTATGCCAAGTCAATCTCCGACATTGAATCTGTCTGCAGCCGGGTGGGCCTGGATTATCCTGTGCGCATGCTGAACCGGGCCGAGTTTTCCGACCTGATGCCGGATATCCGGTTGGGGGAAGACGTTTCCGGCGCCATGTATACCTCTGAACAGGGTCATGTCAATCCTCTGAAGCTGCTTGCCGCAGTCAGGTGCGGTTTTCAGAAAAAGGGCGGCACTTACCATGCCGGCCGGATCGCCCGGGACATTATTCCCCGGGCTGACGGTACCATTGAGGTCCGGACCGGGCAGGAGAGCTATCAGTGCAAGAAGCTTGTGATAGCAGCCGGACACGGATCTTCCAGATTAACAGGTAGTCTCGGAGAAAAACTTAACATCTACCCCCAGCGGGGGCAACTCATGGTGACCGAGCGAAGCGAAAGAGTGCTGAACATCCCCCTGCTATGTGTCCGCCAGACCCAGGACGGTACTTTTATGGTGGGGCTTTCCACTGAAAATACGGCTCTGGATACCCGGGTGAGTCCGGATGCCATGAAATCCCAGGCCCGGAACGCCATCCGTATCTTTCCCATGCTGGGAAACCTCAACTGGGTCAGGGCCTGGGGGGCCATCCGGGTCATGACCCCTGACGGCGGCCCCATTTACAGCCGGGTGGCGGGTAATGACAATATCAGCGTGCTTGCCCTGCACAGCGGGGTCTCCCTTGCACCGCTCCAGGCAAGTACCATTGCCCCCTGGATACTGGGGGACAGTGACGATGACCAAATTCCAGAATTTTCCAACGGACGGTTCCATGTTTAAAAAAGACGAGAATCCATATATTGCAACGGTTTGCGTGGTCCTTGACAACCGCAGGGTTTCCCTTCCCAAAGATGCAAGTCTGGCAGCCGGCCTGCTGGGCATAGGTGAGATCGAATCCCGGGTGTCCCTCTCTTCGGGAAAAACCTGTTCTCCCCATTGCCTCATGGGTGTTTGCTGCGAATGCATGATGGAAATCGACGGCATCAGGCGCCAGGCATGTATGACCGAGCCCAGAGAAGGCATGGTGATCAACCGCCACCTTGGCAGCAAACCTGCGCAGCAAGAGGAGGATATCCATGCGTCATTATGATGTCATTGTTATCGGTGCCGGACCGGCGGGCTTAAGTGCTGCCACCGTCCTCTCCGGGATGGGGCTTGACGTCCTGGTCCTGGACGAACAGAAAAAAGTCGGCGGTCAGATCTACAGAAATATTGAAGGGGCAGGTTCCCGGCAGTTGGAGCTCTTTGGCGCGGATTACAGGGCCGGAGTGAAGATCTCTGAAAATTTTCGTAAAAGCCGTGTCACCTATGAGAACCAGGCGGTTGTCTGGCAGGTGGAACCGGCCGGCCGGGTCTGCTACTCAAAAAATAATGCCTCAAAACAGGTCCGGGCCAATTATATTATTGCTGCCACAGGTGCCATGGAAAGGCCCGTGCCCATCCCCGGATGGACCCTGCCGGGCGTTATGGGAGCAGGCGCGGTTAATAACCTTGCCAAAGACGCCGGCCTGACCCCTTCAGGAAAGGTAGTCCTGGCCGGCAGCGGTCCCCTGCTGATCCTTGAGGCGGCGCTGCTGGCCAAAAAAGGCGTCTCCATTGCCGCCATTCTGGAAACGGGTTCTGCCCATCCTCCTGCCAGTGCCATCCCAAAGATTCCTAAAGCCCTGCTGCGATGGGATTTTCTCCAGAAAGGCATGTTCATGCTCCGGGATATTAAACGGTCCGGCGCTCCCCATTATAAAGGGGTGACCGGGATCCGGGCCCTGGGCCGGGACAGGCTTGCCGGTGTCGAAGCCTGCGCCTCCGGAAAGCCCCTGGCGTTTGATGCTGACCTGTTGCTGCTCCATTTCGGTGTGATCCCCAACACCCATATCTATCGCCAGATGGGCTGCCGCATGGCATGGGACCCTTCCCAGCGCTATTGGTATCCGGTCTGCGACCCATGGGGCCGGACCAACTTTGAACGGGTTTTTGCCGCCGGAGACGGTTCCGGGGTCCAGGGCGGGCTTGCCGCCCAGTACAAGGGACAGCTTGCCGCACTGGAGATTGCCCATTGTCTTGGCATGATCCCTGAACATGAACGGGACAGCCTAGCTGTACCCATCAGAAAGGCCCTGACCCATGACGGCCTGCCACGCCCTTTTGTGGATGCCATGTATGCCCCGCGCCCTGAAGATTTTTCCTTTGAAGACGATACGGTTTTGTGCCGGTGTGAAAATATTACCGTGGGAGATGTACGGCAGGCTGTGGCGGAAGGGGTTCGGGATCTCAATGAGGTGAAAATTGTGACCAGGTCCGGTATGGGACCCTGCCAGGGACGCATGTGCGGCCCGGCCTTGGCCGAGGTAGTGGGAGCTGAACTCTCCCTTGCCCCTGATAAGACAGGCCTTCTGTCCGTCCGTCCGCCGTTAAAGCCCATACCCATGGCAGAGATTGCCGCCATGGACCTGGGTGATGACGATGCCCCGGCCGGCAACTGGCTGCTGGATAAAAAATAAATTCGAAAATAAAACAATAAAGGAATTTTTTATGAGTACCATCACCCGAATGGAAACAGGCCAACGCATGAGCAGAATTGTGGAGAACAACAATGTGATTTATCTGTGCGGCCAGGTTGCAGACAATGCAGATGCACCCATCGGCCCCCAGACCGAAAATATGCTGGCCAAGGTGGATGCCCTTCTGGAGCTGGCCGGAAGCGACAGGGAACACCTGCTGTCCGCCACCATTTATATCCGTGATATGAAGGATTTTGCCGGAATGAATGCCGTATGGGACAAATGGGTACCTGAGGGACATGCCCCGGCCAGGGCCTGTGTGGAAGCTCGGATGGCCCGGCCCGAACTGCTGGTGGAAATCTCAGTCGTTGCAGCTAAAAAGGTGTAAGACAGTTGTTTCGCCCCGAACCCCAATCCCTAAAGGGAGATGGTTGAATGGAAAGGTTTTTTAGGATTGGCCTGACAGTGCTTATCAGCGCTGTGGCCGTAGGCGAATTTTACCAGGTGATTATGCGGTATGTTTTTGAGCTGCCGGTCATGGGACTGGACGAGATCATCGTTTATCCGACTCTGTGGCTATACTTTATGGGCAGTGTCAATGCCTGCCGGGAAGATACCCAGATCAAGGCAAATGTTCTGGACATCTTTTTGAAAACCGACCGGGCAAAGCTGAAGGTCCGGATTGTGGCTGATACCATGTCACTGGTTGTCTCTGGCTGGCTGACTTGGTGGGCCTGGGATTATTTTAGGTATGCGCTTAGAGTCTGGAAGGAAAGCCCAACTCTTTATATCCCTATGTTTTATGCGGAATGTGCTTTTTTTATCGGAATGGTCCTGATGACCTTGTTTATGGCCTGGCACATGGCGAAAAATATCCGAAGCCTCACACTCCCCCAAACAGAACTCGCCCCAGCGGCGGAAGTAAAAGGAACTTAAAATGGAAATCATAACCGTATCCTTTATTGCACTGGGCGTGCTTGTTCTGATGCTCAGTTTCGGTGTGCCCCTGCCTTTTTGCTTTGGGGGCGCACTAATGATTATGGTCTTTGTGGGCGATGCCACCATGCACGGCACAATGGTCTGGGGATTCAGCCAGCTTGCCAATCCTGTCCTCCTCTGCATTCCTTTGTTTGTCTTTGCCGGAACCCTAATGAGTGAGAGCGGTATTGCGGCAAGCCTACTTAGTTTTGTCAATGTCTTTGTGGGACGGTTACGCGGTGGCCTGGGCGTGGTTGCAACCGTCAGCTGTTCTTTGATTGGTGCAATTTCGGGCAGCGGACTCACCGGTGTGGCTGCCACAGGTCCTATTCTTATTCCTGAGATGGCATCAAAGGGTTATCCCAGAGGTTATGCCACCGCCTTGGTGGCCAACTCTTCCATTTTAGGTCTTTTGATTCCCCCCAGCGTCACAATGATTATTTACGGCTGGGTCACGGATACCTCCATCCTGGCTTGTTTTCTTGCCACCATGGGTCCCGGGCTTTTGATCACCTGTCTTTTCTCAGCTGTCAATTTGGTGTTGGCCCGTAAATTCCCTCTGGAAATGGATCCGCCAATGCCTACCAAACAACTGGTCCGGGAGGGGGTGTCCCTTACAGGCCGGGCCATTCCCGCCCTTATCATGCCCCTGATTATTCTGGGCGGTATCTACGGTGGTATCATGACTCCCACGGAAGCCGCCGCCGTTGCCGTTATCTATGCCGTGCCAGTAGGCGTCATGATCTATAAGGGTCTGACACTGAGTAGTTTTATCACTGCAGCTAAAAGTTCCGCCACGGCAGTGGGTGCCATCATGATCATGATTGTGTTCAGTCTGATTCTCAGCCAGATCTTTGTCATGGAAGAGGTTCCCCAGGCTCTGGTTGAAGGAGTGTTCCAGATCACCGAGAACAAAGTTATCCTGCTCATTCTGATCAATTTCCTCCTGTTCTTTGTGGGTATGATCGTCAACGATGTCACAGCCATTATCCTACTGGCCCCGTTGCTGCTTCCTCTGATGCAGGCCATAGGTGTAACTCCGATTCAGTTTGCCGCCATCATGGGTGTGAATACGGCCATGGGCGGGGTAACCCCTCCCTATGCAAGTATCCTTTACCTGAGTATGCGGATCGGAAAAGTAGAGTTTTCGGAGGTCATCCGTCCGGCCATGACTCTCATCCTCTTCGGATATGTGCCGGTGGTTTTCCTGACGTCCTTGTGGCCGAACTTATCATTGTATTTTCCGCGGTTGTTTGGATATTAAATTATAATTTTTTGAATATTAACCCCTAAAAAAGGAGTACCTGATGAAACGCAAGTTTTACTGCAGTTTGGTTGTAATGATCGGCTGTTTAAGTCTGATGGCAGGCAGTGTCTATGCCCGCGCCTGGAAGATTTCACATGTAAGACCTCAAGGAACGGCTATTGACAATGATCTTCGCTGGTTTTCCGATGCTTTAAAAGAAGCGTCTGGTGGGAAAATGAAGACAAAGATTTATCCGGCAAATGCACTGGGTGATTACACCGTAGTTCAGGAACGGGTCAGCTTAGGTGCTGTGGATATGGCCTGCCAACCGCCTGGGCCTGCTGTGGATAAAAGGTTTCAGCTGGTCTATTTTCCCTATATGCTCAAAAACTATGCCCAGGCTGAAAAAAATTATAAAGTTGGGGCCCCATTAAGGGAAACCGTGGCCAAGCTTTATGCAGAACAGGACATCCAGCTTTTGGCAGCCTGGCCGGTTTATTTTGGCGGAATCGCACTGAATACCAAGCCTGTAAATCCCGGTGATCCTGATGCAGCCAAGGGTATTAAGCTCAGGGTCCCTCCCATGAAAACTTTTCAGATGCTTGCTGACACAACCGGATACCTTGGAACACCCATCCCCTTTTCCGATGCCTTTACAGCGGTACAGACCGGCGTTGTTGACGGTGTTATCGGTTCCGGTGCCGAAGGATACTACTCCTCTTTCAGGGATGTCACCAAATTTTATATCCCTGCCAATACTCATTTTGAGGTCTGGTACTTTATCATGAATAAACCAATGTATGATAAATTGCCTGAAGCCCGCAAAAAATCGTTGATGAAGGTGGCTGCAGAATTCGAAAATCGTCGCTGGAATGCTGTTGAAGCAGATCAAAAGGCGAATGAGCAGCGACTGGCTGATTTCGGAGCCCAGATCGTACCCATCTCCGACAGTGAGATCGATGCCATCGCCAAAAAGGTTCAGGCCCAAGTCTGGCCTGAAATAATTAAAGATGTGGGAGAGGACTGGGGAAACAACGTCTTGAAAAATCTTATTGAATAATTTTTGATATAAGCTTTTTTTTCAAAAAGCGAGGGAGCTGTTTTCAAATCCGGAAAGCAGCTCCCTTTTTGTTTGTACGATTTAAACCGCTCTGGGAGCAAAAATCCATGGCACAGAGACAATACACATGAACGACAATTGTTTCGGGTTCGGGAAAGAAAATGGATGTCGACCGCCGGTCCGGGTAGGGCACCCGGCCTGATCGATCAATTTTTAAACAGCCAAAAATTGCGATCTGATGGCTCGGGTACCCTACCCGGACCTAACCGGCAAACCAACTGCTTTAGTCCATTTAGGGGGGAGTACATAGAAGAATAGGAGATTGATGGATATTTCCCATAGTTTGCATGTCCGGAGGACTAAGCAGCGGTGGGGCGAGGGGTATGTGCGATTGCGTCAGATATCAGAAACTCATGAAAATTGAAAAAATTCAGATCGTGTTGTTAATATGGTGAAATTCTATAAGGCAATGAATACGAAGTCAGCGGCCAGGAAAATCCATAATCAGTTTCATGCCTTCATAAACCTGTTCAAGCCTTTCTTTTGAGAGGGTACCGATTATTTCCGTCAGGCTTCGTTTATCAACGGTTTTTATCTGTGTCATGTTGATGACAGAAGGCTTGGGAAGATTGGCCTCCCCCTTGTGAAGTCTCACGTTGCCCGGCAACTCACCGAATTTTAAAGTTGAGGTGATTGCAATGACAATGACGGTATTCAATTTGCTGTCGTTGAGCAGGTCATTCTGTATCACAAGGCCCGGGCGTTTTCCCATGGGTTCAGAGCCTTTGGCCGGGGAAAAATTTACCCAATACACGGATCCTTTTCTGATTACCATTCCTGGCCCTCTTCAGTGCCTGCCGCCTCAAGTCCGTGGGTCCAGTTAATCTGTTCTTTTTGGATGGCTTCATCTGAGAACACTCGGTTATAAGCATCTTGGACCTGTTTTTTCTTCTCTTCTATGACTTTTTCCTTAAGAACAGCAGCAATAAACTTGCTTCTTGAAAGCTGTTTTTGTTTGCTGATTTCGTTCACGGTTGCCACTAAATCTTTTGGTATGGTAATTGTTATTTTTTTGGTAAGCATAAATTATATTCCTTAATTATATGATGAATATAGAATACTCATTGATAATCTTGATGTCAATCATCTTTTCATCCATACTCTGTCGGTGAATCAAAGATAAAGATACGAAGATAAAATGAAACTTCTTAAAGGCTTGGCTTTTGTTGTGCTGGTGCTGTGTCATCCGGTTTTGGCAGGCGGACATTAATCCGCTAAGGCTCGGATTCTGTTTTTTTAGCGGCCGTAATAATAAAAATCATTTGCCTAAAATAGCTTTCGGACCTATCTTAAAAGGTCAATATCAACTTCTATAAATAGACACGTTATGAGATTAAAATATATTCAATTTATTGCAGTGCTCATCGGTCTGCTCTTTACTCTTCCGGGCCAGTCCGTTGCAGATCATATTTTCGGAGGGAAAGTCAGCATTAGGCTGTCAACGATTTCAGAGTTCAAACCCTTTATCTGGAGTGATGAAACAGGTACCCATGGCATTGATTATGATATTGTCAAGGAGATGTGCCGGCGACTGGATCTGCATTGCCATGTGGAATTTCATCCCTGGAAGCGGGTGCTGGCAAGGATTGAGGACGGCAGTTCCGCCGGCGGGTTTTCAGGATTCAAAACCCCGGAACGTGAGGCATACGCAGATTTTTTATCCCTTCCCCTCCACTACTCCACATATAGTGTTTTTGTGAAAAAAGGAGAGGGATTTGAGTTTAATTCCATTGAGGATTTATATGGGAAAACCATCGGAGTCATGCGGGGGTTTAAAATTAATCCGGAGTTCCATGAGGCAGTTGCCAGGGGCAGGATCAATATTCAGGAAGTTAATTCCACTGAACAGAATATCAAACTTCTGTCCTCCGGCCGTATTGATGCCATTGCCGCCAATTACCACAAGATGCGGATGAAGGTGGTGGAATTGGGTATCACAGGCAAGATGATTGATTTGCCCATCCCAATTACCCCGCCCCGCCCCTCCTATCTCATGATTTCCAAAAAATGGATCATACCTTATAAGCAAGATCTTCTTAAACAGATGGACGCGACCCTGAAAACCATGTATGAAGACGGTAACATAGACAAAATCAACTCAATCTATCTGGACTGATATGCGAATAATCCATACCTCGGACTGGCATCTTGGCCAGCATTTCATGGGTAAAACCAGGACTGAAGAACACAGGGCCTTTCTTGATTGGCTTCTGGAGCTGATAGATACCCAGAAGGCAGATGCTCTGGTGGTGGCCGGTGACGTTTTTGATACCGGAACTCCTCCCTCCTACGCCCGGACTCTGTACAATGAGTTTATCGTATCCCTGCAGAACAGCGGATGCAGCCAGACCCTTATTCTCGGCGGCAACCATGATTCCGATGCTACGTTAAACGAGGCCCGGGCTATCCTGGCCTGCCTGAATACAAGGGTGACCGCCGGGATATCGGAAGATCCCAAGGATCATGTACAGGTGCTGAACGATCATCAGGGCAATCCCGGCCTCATTGTCTGCGCCGTGCCCTTTATCCGGCCGAGAGATATTATCAAAAGTCTCGGTGGGCAGTCGGGAAAGGAAAAGCAGATAGCCATGGGTCAGGCGATCCGGGAATTTTATATCCGGGTGTTTGACGCGGCCAAAGTAGAACAGGCAAGACTTGCCAAAAGCGACTCCTGCAGGGAGCTTCCCATCATGGCCACAGGACATCTCACCGTCGTTGGCGGCAAAAGTTCGGAATCTGTGAGAGATATTTATATCGGCTCTCTGGATGCCTTTCCCGCATCGGGGTTTCCTGCTGCCGATTATGTGGCCCTGGGACATCTTCACAGGAGCCAGCAGATCAAAAATCAGGATCATATCCGATATTCAGGATCCCCCATCCCCTTAAGTTTTGATGAAGGTCACCTGGAAAAGCAGGTGCTTGTGGTTGATTTCAAGGACGGATCCCTGACCGGGATCACCTCCGTTCCCATACCCTGTTTCAGACGTCTGGTATGCCTTAAGGGCAATCTGGAAAAAATTGAGGCGGGCATCAGGGAACTGGCCGGGGATTTATCCGGCAATCCGGCCGGCATTCCACCCCTCTGGCTGGAGGTGGAGGTCGCAGCAGATGATTATCTGACAGATCTTCAGGACCGGATCCAGGCCATGATTGAAAATGAGACTCAGGGTAGAGAAGATGATCCGCCTTTACTTGAGTTGCTCCGGGTGCGGCGCAAGAGGAAAACGCAGTTGTCCGGCCTGGTACCTGAGAAGAGGGAGCGTCTGGAAGAGCTGACACCCAAAGAGGTGTTTTCCCGGCGGCTTGCGCAGGAAGAGTTGGATGGGGACCAGGCTCAAGTGTTGAATACCCTGTTTGACCAGATTCTGGATCAGGTTCAGGACCAAAATCCGGCCCGGGAGGAAATCAATTGAAGATCCTGGGACTGAGATTCAAGAATATCAACTCTCTGAAAGGGGAGTGGGCCATTGACTTCAGGGAACCTGAATTTCTTGATCACGGCTTGTTTGCCATTACCGGACCCACAGGGGCGGGGAAAACCTCAATCCTGGATGCTATCTGCCTTGCCCTTTATCACCAGACACCCCGGTTGTCCGTGTCGTCGGGCAGCAATGAGCTGATGACCCGGCATACGGGGGAATGTCTGGCGGAGGTGGAATTTGAGGTGCGGGATATCGGATACCGAGCCTTCTGGTCCCAGCGCCGGGCTAAGTTTCGCCCTGACGGCAGACTTCAGCCTCCCCAGGTTGAGTTGGCCCGGGCCGACGGTACTATTATTGCCTCTCAGACTAAGGAGAAGCTAAAGCAGATCATGGCCATTACCGGCCTTGATTTTAAACGGTTTACCAAATCCATTCTCCTGGCCCAGGGCGGATTTGCGGCCTTCCTCGATGCCAATGCCAATGAGCGGGCCGAGCTTTTGGAAGAGCTGACCGGTACAGACGTCTACGGAGAAATCTCAAGGCAGGTGTTTGAGCGGACCCGCGCGGAACGTGAGCCCCTGGATTTGCTCAAGGCCCAGGCCGGGGTGGTGGAATTGCTTACCCCGGAGGACCTGGACCTGCTCCGGCAGGACATGGCTGCACTCAAGATTCGGGAAAAGGGACTGCGCGGTCAGATGAGCGGTTTGGCCGGGCAGATAAACTGGCTGGACCGGCGGGCAGAACTTGCAACGGAAACCTTAAGTGTTAAGGAGCAGATCTCAGCTGCGGAAAATGATCTGAAGAACCATCAACCTGATCTTGACCGGCTGGCCGCGGCCAAGCCTGCACTGGATATCAAACCGGTATACGATGCCGTTGCCGCCCATGAAAAGGACAGGATTCAAAAAGAGAAAGATTTGAAAGACCTGAGTCTTGCCCGGGAAACCACCCAAGCCAGGATTCAGCGGATGGCCCAGAGTATGACAGGGGCCAGAGAAAATCTGGCATCAAAAAAAGCCTCACAGAAAGCGGCAGAGATCCTGATAACGGAAACGGTGCTGCCCCTGGATGAACAGATTAAGGGCCTGTCCCGTGAGTGTAAGGAAATCGCCACGCTGGCAGGCCAGACATCCAAACGCCAGATGGGTCTTGTGGAACGGGAAGGCCGGGTCCTGGTCCGCCATCAGGCTGCTGCAACTGCCCTGGAAAAAGAAACCGACTACCAGGCGGCCCACGGCGCATATAGAGGCCTGGGGGAGTGTCTGCCCCTGATCCGCACCCTGTTTGACCGCCGCAGCCGGTTGATCCAGGACCTGAATAAGAACGGGAAAGAGGCCACGACCAATGAGAATGCCCTGAAGAAAATCGACCGGAAACTCCGGGATATTTCAGAGCAGATCCATACCCGGAAGGGAGAGATTGAGGATCTGAATAGGGAAATGTCGCGGCTGGCCCGGGAAGAAGATACCTGTCTGGAAGGCCGATCCCGTAAGGATCTGGACCAGACCCTTGCCGAACTCACCGGGGCTGCTCCCCTGAGGGGGGAACTTAAATCCCTGGCCCGGCAGTATGAAGCAGGAACGGATCGTATCAGTAAGATTACGGCAGGGGTGAAAAAGCTTTCTGAAAATCTGGGCCGTGAGGAAAACCAGACCCAAAACCTTGCCCTGCGTAAACAGGACCTTAAGGCTCATCTGGCCGATCTCGAACACACCCTGGTTCTGGAAGAGCGGATTGCAGGGCTGAAAGAGCACAGGGATCGTTTGCAGGAAGGTGAGAACTGTCCCCTGTGCGGTGCCACAGACCATCCGGGAATCGATACCTATAAGCGGCTGGACCCCTCTGATACCCTGAAGCAAAAACTTATCAAGACCGAAGACCTTGCCCGGGTGGAAAAAGATCTGGAGACAGCAGGACAGACCCTGGCCAGAACCCGGGCCCGCCTGGATACCGGGGAAAAAGAAGATCAGGAGACCCGCGAGTCTCTTAGG
>PIVQ01000523.1 GCA_003354055.1 Desulfobacteraceae bacterium
ATGTTTTCTACTTCTATCATTTTGTCGCCGTCCTCCTTTCCAGGTATTGGACACACATGGACAGTGTAAATGTCATGGTTAGGTAGAGGATGGCACAGAGTATCCAGAGTTCAAAGGTCTGAAGACTGGTGGTAATCCCCTCACGGGTGGCTTTGGTCAATTCCCGGATTGAAATCATTCCAAGGAGGGATGAGTCTTTGATCAGGTTGATAAACTGACCGGCCAGAGGGGGCAGGATGGTTTTCAGTGCCTGGGGCAGGACAATATGGAACATGGATTGAAAATAGGTCATTCCTGTAGAGCGGGCTGCTTCCACCTGGCCCGGATGAATGGCTTCAATACCGGCCCGGACAATTTCGACGACATAGGCACCTGTGAATACGGACAGGGCCATGACACCATACCATTCCGGATTGAGTTTTGGAATGCCGTTCATCATCAGGATTTTGTTCATGGTGGTACCCAGAACAAAATAAAAGATCATGATCTGGACCAGCAGGGGAGAGCCGCGAATGATTTCCACATAGGTGATGGCTGACCATTTTAGTACCGGGGTGCTTGATACCCTTGCCACCCCGCCGACAATGCCGAGAAGGATACCGAAGATGGTGGAGATAAAACTGATTTTCAGGGTGACCCACAGACCTATGGCCATGAGTCCGGGCTTATATCCTCCTTTGTATTCGGCAATGATGTCCCCCGGAGAGAGCATGTCCCCTTCGATCCAGTCAAAGGAACCCTTGGGAACGGTATAGGTGGCTTTTTCACCGTCGATCTGAACGGTGATGTCAAATTTGTCGCTGTTGGCCACGATGCTATCTACTTCACCGTCGGCCTCAGCGTATAAAGAGATGGTTTCCTGGTACATGAAATATTTTGGGACTTTAAACCAGCGCCACTGGTAATCAACAGCAACGGTTGCATAGTACACAGATCCGAATACCAGGATCACCAATGCAATGAATCCTAAAACGGAAAATGTATAAGCGGTGGGGTTGCTCAGTCGCTTAATATTGGATGTGTGTTGTTCCATATTGTTTTGCCTTACAAAACGGGCCGACAGTATACGAGAAACTGCCGGCCCTGATTTATTCGATTCTACAAAATGATCTTATTCCGCAAGATCTTTCTGCCATTCGTCGGATTTTATCCATTTGTCATAGGATTTCTGCCATCTGCCGTCGTTTTTATACTGGCGGATGAAGTTGTTCAGATAGTTCAAAAAGTCGGGATCGCCTTTTCTGATTGCCATGGCAAGGGGTTCAAAAGTAAAGGGTTTGTTCAGGGCAATGGTTTTGCCTTCACCGTGCTGGGCCTGGATGATTTCGATGAGGGGCAGGTCATAAATAGTGGCATCTGCGTTGCCCTGGATAACTTCCATGCAGGCTTCGGTTTCAACTTCAAAGGATTTGTAATTGGCCTTGGGAATCATTCGTTTAGCCGCTTTTTCACCTGTGGTGCCCAGTTTTGAAGTGATGGTGTATTTGGGATCGTTAAGATCTTTGTAAGACAGTACTTTGCCTTCATGCTTTTTGTTGAGGAGAATGGCCTGGCCCACAACGATGTAAGGATCGGCAAAGTTGATGCCAAGGTTTCTTTCCTGGGTACAGGTCATACCGGAAATAATGATGTCGAATTTGTCTGTGATCAGGGCGGGGATAATGCCGTCCCAGGCTGTGTTGACAGGTACAAATTTTACGCCCATGGCTTTTGCAAGGGCTTTGGCCATGTCCATGTCGAATCCAATGTACTGACCTTTTGTATTGGTCATTTCAAAGGGAAGGTAGCCTGATTCAAAACCAACGCGAAGTTCGCCTGATTTTACGATGGTTTCAATTGTAGATGTTTTGGCAAGGTTGATATCCGCACTGAATGCCGGTGCGGATATTAAGATGAATGTCAAAGCAAACAACGATACAAGAATTTTCTTCATTATTTTCCTCCTAAAAATGGTTGACGGTCTTCCCTAATCCAGATTGGAATGCAGGGGAAACGATCAAGTTAAATTAACGATGAACCCTCCTATTAGTGAGATTAATACTTAGCATAATTTTTTCAAATGGCAAGTACTATTTATGTGTTCGGCTATATTCAATTTTTGTTGCTACCGTGATAGCGACATATCGCGAACATCCTGAAAAGTCAATACAAAAAACTTTTATCCCGTGGTTGTTTCCATGGCAGATGATGGGTGAACTTAAATTGAAGGATTGCTAAGTGTTTAAAATTATACAATGAATGGTTTATCCATTTCAAATCAAAGCGCCGCATGTTTCCTTTAGTTGACTTGGTTGATGTATCCATCGTATGATCGTGGGGTTTTTTTAACCCCACTTGCAGGAATATATTCATGGGCGAAATACATACTCTGGGCCGGAACCACAACTTGAGAATTCTTAGTTTATCGGATTTCATAGACAAGGAATTGACCCGCGACGTTGAAAACAAGTCATTGCCCCCCATTGACCTGGTTATCTCCTGCGGTGACATGGAACCGGAGTACCTCTCTTTTTTAAGAGACAGGCTGGACAGCCCCCTGTTCTATATCAAGGGAAACCATGATATCCGGTATACCCAGTCCAATCCCATGGGGTGTGATAACATCCATGCCCGGGTGGTCTCGGTCGGATCCTTGAACATTTTGGGCCTGGAGGGGTCTATGTGGTATAATGGCGGCCCAAATCAATATACGGATGCCATGATGAGAAAAATTCTCTTCTGGATGGGGTTCCGGATCTGGCGAAAACGGCCCATTCACATGGTGGTGACCCATGCGGCACCCCGTGGGGTTCATGACAGAGAAGATCTCTGCCACATGGGGTTTGAGAGTTTCAGCCGGTTGATTGCAAAGCTACAACCGGATTATTTTATCCACGGGCATGTGCATGATGCATTTGACGATTTTGAGGAACGCATCACCAGGATCAACCGGACTCAGGTGATCAACACCTGCGGTCATATGATTATAGAGGTCTGATTATGACGAATTTTTTTAAGTATCTGTTTGGCACAGCCTCCAAGGATGCAGCCAACGACCATGTCAGTTCGTTTAATGAACAGCAGGCCCAGGAAGAGGATGTGGAGTTCATTGACCACGGGATTCAGACCATTGCCTTAGAAGAAATTACAGGCAGTGTGGGCAAGTATTATGATTTTGACTCCAGGTTCCGGCCCAAAAAGCATGTGTCGGGCAAGCGGTTTAAGGATATCAAACGGACCATGCGGGAGGGCGGGGCCCTTCCTCCTGTAAATCTTTACCAGATTCGCAATGACTATTATGTGCTGGACGGAAATCATAGGGTGTCTGCTGCCAAGGAATTGGGGTGGACGGAAATCCAGGCCAAGGTGATTGAGCTTTTATCCGGCAGGAACACCATGGAAAACCTGATATATATTGAAAAGAAAAAATTCTTTGAAAAAACTAAACTCAAGGAAAAAATAGATCTCACCGAGGTGGGCAAGTATAAATTTTTAGAAAAGCAGATCAAAAAGCATCAGCTTTATCTGGCCAGCCAGTCCGGCCGGGACTGCGATCTTCAAAAGGCAGCCAAGGACTGGTTCAATACCATTTATGTACCCATGACCGCCATCATATCCTCAGGCGGGCTGATGCAGTATTTCCCGGGCAGAAGTATTGCGGATCTTTACACCTATATCTCCTATCATCACTGGTCCCGCAGTGCCGGCCGCAGATACGGGATCGGTATTGGCCAGGTGATCCCTAAAAGCATGGAGGGCTTTCGAAAGTCCATGCTGGAAAAAACCACCCCTGAATACCCTGAAATGAAACGGACCATCACCGCCTTTGTCTTTGTCAATGTGGGGGCATCACCAGAGCACCAGATCATTGACCGGCTTTACAAACTGGAAGAGGTCCAGGAGGTGCACTCGGTCCACGGCAGTATTGATATTCTGGTGAAAATGGTGCTAAGAAGGGATTTTCTGGCCTCTGATGCAGAGACTATTGCTGAATATGTGGATCAGAATATCCGCAGGATTGAAGGCATTAACAGGACCCAGACCATTATCCCGGGCATTTCCAAGGTAAAACCTGGCTTTATGCTTTAGGCGCTTCGCATGACCCCGGTGTTTCTATAGGATCAATTACCCTCGGGCTGAGTTCTAAAACAAATATTGTATTCGGTCCCGTGGTTTTGCTTCATATTTATTTTGCCTGACAGTTGATGCTCCGTAAGGTTTTGCACCAATTTAACGCCAAGGGTTTTTATTTCCTTGGTCTCATAGTTCTCCGGTATCCCAATCCCATTATCCTTGATCATAAGTTCAATCATATCTTCTTTTGGATGCATGGCAATCTGAAGAATTCCTTTTTTGTCCCTGGTAAACGCATATTTAAAGGCATTGGACACAAGTTCATTTATGATCAACCCGCATGGAATGGCAAGGTCAATATCCATGTATACATCTTTTATATCAATTTTGATAACGATGTCCTGAAGAGACTGATCAAAGGAGGCCCGAAGGTTGCGCACAAGCTTTTCTACATAGCTTTTAAAATCAATGCTCGACAAGTCTTTTGACTGGTAAAGCTGTTCATGCACCAGGGCCATGGAAAAAATTCTGTCCTGGCTGTCTTTGCAGAATTTCATCAGCTTGTCATCACCTATCTGTCTGGCCTGCATCTTTAGCAGACTCAAAATAATCTGCATGTTGTTTTTGACCCTGTGATGAATTTCTTTTAACAAAATTTCTTTATTCTTTTCAGCCTGTTTCCGCTCTTCCACCTGCCTTTGTAATTGCCGGTTTGTTTCCGTAAGCTCGGCCGTTCTTTCCAGAACACGCGCCTCAAGCTCATCATGGGCTTTTTTAAGTAACAGGCCCTGTTTGTCCAGCAGACCGTAATATTCGATACTCTCCAAGGCATTGGCGGCATTTCGAAGAACAATGGATGTCAGATCATAGGAAATATCCTGGACTTTATTTTCAGGTTCGCTAAATATACCCACAAACATTCCCCGTATTCGGGAATAGGTTGCAATTACATGTAGAAATATTGTTTTTTCATGATTCTCCGAATAAACCGAAATGCCCCGTGGTTCTCTAATTGCCCAGGCCATGAACCCTTTGTCAATTAAGAATTCCAACTGATCTTCCACAAACCCCGCCTGATCGTCCGGTGTGCATAGGGAGAGTGCCAGATCTGAGGTTTCCTGGTTCACAAGATAGAATGCACTAATGTCAAAGGGAATCAATTTGTTGATACGATATTGGGTTTCCTGGAACACCTGTTCATGTGTCGCCTGCTTGTGGATCTGTTTTTGGAAATCACCCAGTGAAAGGGCTATTTCCATTGAATTCCTGGTAAATCGCCGGTTCTCTTCTAAGTATGATATGCGGGCAGCTTGATTATCGGGGGGGGTGTTTTGGTTCATTCTTTTTTCAGCCTTGATTAAAAATGCCGAGAAATTTCAGCTGATGT
>PIVQ01001317.1 GCA_003354055.1 Desulfobacteraceae bacterium
CTTTTAAGGGGTTTTGGAAACAAGTTTCTGCCCTTCAGGGTATTTAGATCAAGTTTTTTGTAACGATTCCTAATACAGCCGGATAGTTTTTATACCAACATCAAATCACGAGCCATGGCCTTATCCCGACAGGATAAGGCCATGGTTTTTTAGTACGGTAATTTCTATTGACCAAGAAGATAATAAGTGTTAATTGATAACTATTATCATTTAATATAAAGAGACAGCAATTGACAGACCAGACTAAAAGATTTGAAACCATTATCCAAAAATTAAGGGATAATGGCCACAAGATAACGCCTCAGCGCCTGGCTATCGTTAAAATTCTTGCGACAAGCCTTGGCCACCCCAGTGTTGAAGAAATCCATGATCTAATCAAAAAAGATTTTCCAACGATGAGCCTTGCCACTGTATACAGAAATATTGTATTAATTAAATCACTTGGTGAAGTTCTTGAACTGGGATTCCCGGATGGGAGCAACAGATACGACGGTAACAAGCCCTTCCCCCATCCGCATGTCATCTGTATAAAGTGCAAAAGAATCGTCGATCCGGATCTGGATAGTCTGGACAATATGAAAAAAGAAGTCGCAGCCGAGACCGATTTTAAAATTCTAAATCATCGATTAGACTTTTTCGGTATATGCAGCAATTGTCTGGCAGAAAAAGTGTAATATATTTTTTGGCCATTAATTGATAATCATTATCACATAGTATTCCATATCCACAACCATTAGAAAGAGGAGGCTATAATGTCCAATGAAGAAAGCAAGTGCCCGGTAACGGGAGCATCTAAAAATCCCATCCCAGGTGGTGGCACATCAAACCGTGACTGGTGGCCGAACCAGCTGAACCTCAAGATTCTTCATCAAAACTCTTCCATGAGCAATCCCATGGGTGCGGCGTTTAACTATGCCGAAGAATTTAAGAAACTTGACCTTGCAGCCCTGAAGAAAGACCTCTATGCGCTAATGACCGATTCCCAGAAATGGTGGCCGGCCGACTACGGTCACTACGGGGGGCTCTTCATACGGATGGCCTGGCACAGTGCAGGCACATACCGCATGGGCGACGGCCGAGGCGGAGCAGGGTCCGGCAATCAGCGCTTGGCGCCCCTGAACAGCTGGCCCGATAACGTAAACCTGGACAAGGCGCGTCGTCTGCTTTGGCCGGTCAAACAGAAGTACGGTAACAAAATCTCCTGGGCCGACCTGATGATCCTGGCCGGCAACTGCGCGCTTGAGTCGATGGGATTCAAGACCTTCGGTTTCGGCGGCGGGCGTGAGGACGTCTGGGAGCCGGAAGTGGACATCTACTGGGGGACTGAGACAGAGTGGCTCG
>PIVQ01000524.1 GCA_003354055.1 Desulfobacteraceae bacterium
TCTGATCCCGCCTGCAATAACATGCAGTGCATTGGGGAGTTCGATCTGCAGAAGAATCTGACGCTTGGTCAGCCCCATGCCTGTGGCCGCTTCAATAACGTCTTTGCTCATCGATTCAATCCCGGCATAGGTATTTCTTACAATGGGGGCAACTGCGTGAAAAAACAAGGCGAACAGGGCCGGCGTCATGCCTATGCCGGACAGGCCGATCAGGGGAAGAAATCCATAGGCCAGGGCAATGACACCGAGAGAGGGAACCGACTGCCAGATATTGACCACAGCCATAATCACCGGTGCCACCTTTTCCATTCCCCTCCGTGTCATCACGGTTCCCAGAGTCACACCCACCACAATGGCACAGATGGCGCTGATAATGACCAGGATAAAGTGCTCATAGATCAGTTTAAAAATCTCGGAAAAGTTTTTTAACGTATACTCCCAGGCCCCGTAATAGGTATAGAGCCAAACAATGAAACAAACGGTTAAAATGACGGGGGCCACTCTTTTGAGCAGGTGGAATATAATCCGTGTCGTCATGATACTATCCTTTCAAAGTCTCTTTGATATCTTCCGTATGAAGCCATCCAAGTACTTGTTTATTGTCATCCACAACAATGAGAAATCCGTAGTCGTGGCTAAAAATTTCAGACAGCCCGTCCTTAAGGCTTGCCTGGGCCGTCATCCATGCCTGGGTTACGGTAGCAGCCTCTTCAACCCTGGATGCTGTAGCAGGGATTTTATCCCTTGCGATAATGCCGGTCAGGATGCCGTCTGAATCCACGCAGATAAGGTGTTGGTGATCTGACTTTGAAAACATGGCATGGGCGGTTTCAATGGTTTCGTTCTGGCGGATCAGGGGAGGATCGTCCTTCATGGCCCGTTTTATGGTAAACAGATTAAGGCGCTTAAGTGTCCGGTCACCGCCCACAAAATCAGCTACAAAATCGTTTTTCGGGTGGGTCAGCATCTCTTCGGGAGAGGCGAACTGGACCAGGTGCCCGTCCTTTAAAAGGCAGATTTTGTCCCCCATTTTAATGGCCTCGTCAATGTCATGGGTGACAAATACAATGGTTTTTTTAACCTTTTCCTGGACCTTTAAAAACTCGTTTTGCAGATTGCCCCGGTTAATGGGATCAATGGCGCCAAAGGGTTCGTCCATGAGCATGATGGGCGGGTCCCCGGCCATGGCCCTTGCCACACCGATCCGCTGCTGCTGGCCGCCGGAAAGCTCTTTGGGATACCTGTCCTTAAACTCATCAGGGTCCAGGCTCACCAGCTCCAGAAGCCGTAAGACCTTCTCATCGATTTTTGACTTATCCCATTTCAGCAGTTTGGGGATAATGGCAATATTCTCACCAATGGTCATATTGGGAAACAGACCGATGTTCTGAATCACATACCCGATGCTTCGCCGAAGCTCTATGGTGTTGAGCCTTGCGATATCATTGCCGTCAATATAAATTTTCCCGCTTGTGATGGGGATTAACCGGTTAATCATTTTCATTGCAGTGGTTTTCCCGCAACCTGAAGGGCCTACCACAGTGCAGATTTCGCCTTCCTCAAGATCAAAGGAGAGTTCGTCGACCGCCTTGATATGCCCGGCCCCGGGATATATTTTCGTTACTTTTTGAAGGCTTAACATCGTTCCCATATTTATCTCCTTAATATTATTCTGTTCCCTGTCTGACTTTAAGGCCGCTTGGTGTTACTAAGTCTTCTACTTTTGCAAGAAATATATCCGCCACAACTGCCAGAAGGCTCATGGCAAGGGCTCCGGCAATTACCGAGTCGTTGGTTGACATCTCAAGTCCTTCGCTGACAAAAAGCCCCAGGCCTCCGGCCCCGATATATGCGGCAATGGCTGCAATGGCGATCCCCATGACCACAGCCGTTCTCACACCTGCCATAATGATGGGTGCGGACAGAGGCAACTGGAGCTGGATAAGAAGCTGAAAACCCGTCATCCCCATACCCTTTCCGGCTTCAACCGTTGCCGGGTCCACATTTTTTAACGCAATATATGTATTTCTGATAATGGGGAGCAGCGAATACAGGGCCAGGGCGACGATGGCCGGCACCACCCCGATCCCGATCCCGCTTACCCCGTCCCATGCTTTATCAATACTTGACAGTATGGGCATCATGAACCCGAACATGGCAATACTGGGAATGGTAATCAGAATACTGGAAATATATAAAACAAATCCGGCAAGACTTGGATGACGAGTAATATAAACGCCCACCGGAACCCCCGCTATTATGGCGATGATTAAAGCGATACCCACAATCCGGATATGGGCTAAAAGCTGTGTAAACATCCCGGGCAGGTTATCGGCAATGAATTTAATGGGGCCGGAAACAAAAAACGGATGAACCAGGTTTGCGTATGCAATCCATGAGAAGCCAAGGGCAAACAACACCAGCCAGAAGTCTTCAATTGAACGCATATGATAGAGAACGGCAAGTGTTACAAGCAGGCCTGACACCCCCCAGACGCCCCAGAACCCCCAGGTCTCTCCCAGTCTTATCTGGTCCAACTTGGCATAAAATTCTGAGGACAGATCAAAAAGGTAAAGAAAAACAGACACCAGGATAAAGATAAACAAAAGATAGTAGGCCACCCTGCCAAGGGTCCCTTTTTTATAACACCGGGTCAGATAGTAGCCTGCCCCCCATACAAAGAGGATGGCTGCTCCCCACGAAAGACCGCCGGACAAGGTTTGAAA
Organism: Desulfobacteraceae bacterium; assembly: GCA_003354055.1. Next base: position 2,727 of record PIVQ01000524.1, read on the forward strand.
AATAAACGGCAGCACAGAAATTAGGATGCAGGCGATAAGAAACAATCCCGGAAACGGGGTATTCTTGAGGCGGGCCTCCATATAAACCATTAAAAAAAGAGACAGGGAAAAAACAGGAACAATTAATACCATCCTCAAAATATCGTAGGATTCCAGAAAATCTACTTCAAGGTCAATCAGGTTCAAAAGCAGGTTAAACGGGGAGAGAGGCGTTTCCCGGGAAAGAAATTCCCCCGGAAACCAGGGCGTGAAAAAGGAAAAGAAAATACCCACGGAAAGGATGAGAAACACTCTGTCAATCCACTTCCATCCGGCAATCTGCTTAAATTTTAAAGCGGCAACCGGCTTTGAGCAATGATGGCACTGAGTTGCCTCCAAAGGCAGTTCCTTTTCACACTCAGGACATATTGGAATCTCGATCCTCATTTTTCCTCCTGATTACAAAATATTTAACAAAAGCTTTCATATCTATCGTTCTTTGTCAAGAAAAAAGATATTTTGACTACCTGTGTTACATCAAACCAAATACCAGACTATCCCGCAAAACTTATTCCACCAGAGAGATCATGCAATAACGCCCTAATTAATAAGGATCTTCCACACCATCCAACAGCCCGCCAGAACTAAAAAAATAAGTTTCAAGCCTTGCACTTGTGATTCAGCAATCTTTAGTCCTGGTACAAAAACAAGCGAAATACTGCCATGTCTTGACAGCTTTTACAAAAAAATGTAACAATTGTCGTCAAAAATAACTTTTTAACCCCAACTATATAAAAAGATATGATCACTTCAGACCCCATAGGACTCCAGGCCATTATAGATGAAAAATACAATTCCCTTGCCAGCAAAGGAAAAGTATTGGCCAACTTTGTACGTTCCAAGCCGGATAAAGCCGTGTTTATGACCACCCGGCAGCTGGGTGCGGCTGCCGGCGGTATCAGCGAGGCAACGGTTGTCCGTTTTGTCCGGCAACTGGGGTATGATTCCTATGCCCGGTTTATCTCTTCTCTAAGGGATCTTATAGATCGGGAATTTACCCTGATGGAGCGGGGGCGAATGACCCAGCCCATTATGGGCCGGGAGGATAAAGAACTGGACTGGCTGATCAGCCAGGATATCACCAATATCAAAGCCATGCAGAACCAGGTGGATCCCGTCCAGATTAAAGCGGTTAGAACAATTCTCAGGGAAAGCCCGGCTGTTTTTGTAATGGGGGCCAGACTTTCCTATTCCTCGGCCCATTATATGGGATGGACCATGGGGAAAATCAGGAAAAACGTGTCCATCCTGAACGGCAGCGACCGAACCACCATGGACCAGATGGTCTTTGCGCCCAAGGGAACTTGTGTTGTCGTCATTTCCACCTCCAGATATCCCAATGAACTCATACGCATGGGTAAAATTGCCAGACGCCAAAATTTTAAACAAATATTAATCACAGACAGTTCTGCCTGCCCCCTGGCCCCCTTCAGCGACCATATTCTGGTGGCTCCCCAGGCTTCTGTCCCCTTCTTAGGAAACCCGGCCAGCCTGATCAGCCTGATTCATTATCTGCTCAACTGTCTTGCCAGTGATATGAAGGAGGAGTTGAAGACCTTTCAGGAGAAATTGGAACAGGCATATCTGGAAAATGACATCTGGTTCAATTGATCGCCCTTGACACCACACACTAGCCATGTAACAACTTCTTTCAAAATTTTGTTTTCAAAGGAGTAACATGGGAAAAGAGATAACACCCCTTCAAAAGATCATTGATGGGGAATACGAGTCCCTGGCAGCCAAGGGCAAACTGCTGGCCACCTATGTCCTGTCCAACCCTGACAAGGCCGTATTCATGACCACCCGGCAACTGGCGGCTGCTGTGGGCACCAGCGAAGCAACCGTCATCCGCTTTGTCCGCCAATTGGGATTCAAAAGCTATGCCTTGTTTATCAGTGCCTTAAGAGATCTCATTGACAGGAAGCTAACCCTTATTGAACGGGGAAACATAAGACGCCCGGTTAAAGGCGGGGATGATGAAGAGCTGCTTCGGCTGGTCAACCAGGATGTGGATGATATCAATGCCATGCAAAAAGGGGTGGATCTGGGAATTGTAAAAGAAATCAGACACCTTCTGAAGACCGCATCCCGGGTTTATGTAATCGGTGCCCGGCTATCCTTTTCATCAGCCCACTACCTGGGCTGGACCCTGTCTAAGATCCGCAGCAACGTCACCATACTTAACGGCAGTGACCTGACATCCATGGACAGTATGGTCTTTGCTCCCAAAGGATCTCTTGTTGTTATTATCGCCACATCACGGTATCCCAATGAACTGATACGCATGGGCAAAATCGCCCGGCGGCAAAATATGAAACAAGTATTAATAACCGACAGTCCATCCTGCCCACTGGCCCAGTTCAGCGACAATGTCCTGGTTGCCCCCAAAAAAAATATTCCCTTTCTTGGCAATCCGGTATCCATCATCAGCCTGATCCACTATTTGCTTCAGACCCTGGCCGCAGAGATGGGGGATGAACTAAAGGCCCATCAGGAGCAACTGGAAAAAGCCTATGTGGAAAACGATATCTGGTTTAATTAAACCAGTAGAAGACTTATAACGGAAGCTCAATAGTAAGTGTGCTGCCCTTTCCGGGAGAAGAGTCTATATAAATTTTGCCCTTGTGAGTTTGTGTGACGATGAAATATACAAGAGAAAGATCAAGGCC
>PIVQ01001318.1 GCA_003354055.1 Desulfobacteraceae bacterium
AGATCTCTAAAATTCTGCGTTACCGGTGGAAAACCATGCCCAAATGTCCAAAAATTGGCAAACTGGTATGACAAGATCTCTTAGAATAAAATAAAGGATCAGAGCACCTTTGAGCCATATTTAAAATATTGGAGCGGACACGGTGAGGCATTCTTTATAAAGCCGTCATTAACGTCCATTATATCTGGTGTACTGCGGCAGTTGAGTTAAAGCCATCCAGTCCGCAAATTTATAAAATCTTAAACCGAAAGGATTAAATTCAGCTTGTGTTTATAATTTGAGGTCTATCCCATAAAGCTCCTGTATTATGTTGCGCCACTGGCCTAAAGGCATATCTTTTTTGAATGCAATCTCTAATGCATTTGCTTTTTGCCATTTTTCGTGAAGCTTGGGCCATGCCATTAGATAGTATTCAGCCCGTTCTTCCATCTTGATTTTTTTATTCCGGTATTTTTTGGGCAAATAAGTTTGATGGCTTCGCATCAGGCATAGTGCCATACGCAGATATCTTCTCGCCATTCCAAAATATGAAATCAAATCATTTATAGACTTCTGTTTATTGGGATCTCCAATTTCTGCACTTACACCTGCGGCTAAAACGATTCCAATTCCCCGAACGCTGGTAAGAAAAGCTCCTTGAGTTTGGGCTAAAATTTCAGCAATTTCTTTTTCCAGGTGCTGAATGCTTTCTTTCATGCAAGAAAATAATTTGACTTGCTGCTTCAATGAAACTTGCAAAGTAACAACAGATTGCTCAGGTGGTCTTAGGACTTGAGCAGCATATTTTTGAAGTCTTTCAGCTTGTCGATCTGGATGTTGTGCTCCCTGGCGGCTGAATAATTTGGTCAAGGTAGAGCGCCGGCGCCGACGGATTTGATGTGGGCTGAATCGATCTTCCATTAACAATAATGAACATTTTGAAAATGGGATAACTCCGCTCTTCCCTTCATCTAAAAAACCGGGAAAAATTCGATCAACAACAGTATGAATTCTATTTTTTACTCCTGTTGTCATATTTACAAGTTTTCGCCTTTGCCGAACAAGCATTCGTAAGTTCCAATAGATGCCGGATTGAGCAGGAGAGCAGTTACCTCTGCAATTGAGGAGCATTTTGCAGATCCCCAACAGATCAAGACAATCTGTGCTGGCTTGCATATTTTCGCGGTATGTTTTTGCATCACGAGCATTCACACCAGCAACAAGCCAATTTTCAGAACGAAGAGTTGTTATAAAATTATCAGCGTAGGAACCACAGTCCTCGCCACCGAAAAAGACATGGCCCAGTTTGATGCCATGGTGGCGGCAAGATTTTGTAAACTGTCCAATCAGATAATTTTTA
>PIVQ01000525.1 GCA_003354055.1 Desulfobacteraceae bacterium
CCTGCTCCACCCCGGCTTCCCCGTCAATGACCACATAGTCAAAATTCACGGCAATAGAACTGATGATATCCTTTAAAATATGATTAACCTGGCAGTAACAGCCCTCTTTTTCAGGACGGCCGATGGCCAGAAAGGCAAGGTTTCCCCTTTCCTTCAGAGCTGCAAACATCTCATAGTCCAGCCTGGACACCACATCATCCGGGTCTTGTTTTTTACCGTCCATCACCTGTTGAACCAGGCTGTTCCGAATGTCATCCACGGTTTTTTCGACCCGGAACCCAAGGCACGGTGCAAGCCCTATGGCCGGATCGGCATCAATGGCCAGAACCCGGTTTTCCGGATTTTGGGTCAGTATCTTGACAATGGCTGCGGACAATGAGGTTTTACCCACCCCGCCCTTGCCGCACAGGGCGATGACACGGGTTTTTCCGGATTCATGCATGAATATTTTCCTCCTGTTGTTCCCGGCGCCGTCTCATGGACCGCAGGGCAGCCACTTCACTGCAAACTGAAACATACTCACAGGCATCGCAGTCAAGGGCCATTTCCGTGGCCATTTTGTTCATGGCGCCGATGATGGTCATGGCATTGGCAGAGACCTGGTTTATCTCCAGGACATCTGCATTAGACGAAGTAATAAAGACAATTTCAACGGACCGGACAAAATCCAATTCCAGATACCGGTCCATGAGGGCTGATCCCAGGGTCTTCAAAGAAAACCCGTCTTTCAGCGCCCCATGGCTGACCCGGCTCCACTCCCGCTGGAACTGGGATGCGCCGCGCATCATATATCCTTCAAGAAATAGCGTGTACCTGACTTTTTCCAGGGCCCTGTACCTTGAATAGCTATTTTTTTCGTCAAACCCCTCCCCTGCCACCAGAACGATTTTGCCAAAGGGAGCCTGGGAGCCGTCCAAATCTGAAAGGTCGGGCCCCACAATGGAGATCCGCCTGTTTTGAATAAGGTCGGCCTTATTGGTCCACAAGAGCTGGGATGTGGAGGCCGTCTTTGGGTTCCCGAGTTCCACGGCCGTATCCTGACCCATGACCAGGGGTTTATTCTCTACTCTGGACCAATGACATTGTCCAAAATGAACAGATTCAGTCGCTTGCTTTTCCCCGCGTTTTTGGTCAAGGAAATCTTTGACCTGACGGATATGGGTTTTAAAGAGTTCCATTTTTTATCCTTACGATGTTGTCTACGAATCAACTGCAGATATAAACCATCCACTTACTTAGGAATCGTTACAAAATAACTTGATCTAAATACCCTGAAGGGCAGAAGCTTGTTTCCAAAACCCCTTAAAAGACTGGGTATTTTGAAAACAAAAGATCAAGTAATTTTGGAGCCGATCCTTAGGCCTTGCAGCTATCCTTCACCTTTTCCTCGGCAAAAAGAGCAGCCCCCATGGCTCCCATGATCTGGGGATCAAACTGATCCAGGGATTTTAACTCAATGTTGAGTACATCACCGATGGCATTGAATACCCCCTTGTTTTTGGCAACACCGCCGGTCATGACCACATCTTCGGTAATTTCAATGCTTTTGGCCATGGATGCCACCCGTTTTGCCAGGGCATAGTGCAGGGCATTCATGATGTCGGAGGGATCTTTTCCCTCGTTTACCAGGGAAACAACTTCGGTCTCGGCAAAGATGACGCATTGGTTGGAGATACTTAATTTTTCCCTGGATCGTGCTGCCACCTGTCCCAACTCTTCCAGGGGAATTTCCAGGGATTCTGCCATGATTTCCAGAAACCTTCCTGTGCCTGAGGCGCACTTGTCATTGTACATGTACCGCACCACATTCCCGTTCTCGTCCATTCGCGTGGCCTTGGCATCCTGGCCGCCGATATCAATCACCATCCGGGCGGACGGTGCAACATGCAGGGCACCTTTGGCATGGCAGGATATCTCTGACTCAACACTGTTCACAAAGGAGATCTGCTCCTTGCCGTATCCTGTCCCCACCACATGGGCGACCTGATCCATCCTCAGGTTTGCCTGGTCCAGGGCCAGGTTCATGACGTCGTCTGCGGATTCCGAAGGACTGGTCTGGGCACGCATCACTGCATTGGCCAGAACCTTGCCATTTACAAGGATGACTGCCTTGGCAGTCAAAGAACCTATATCACATCCGGCAACTATCATATTTCCCTCCTGTGGTTGAGTCTTTCCGATGCTTTCAGAGCGGCCCCGATGGCACCTGCAATCTGTGGATCCGCCTTCCGGGTCTTTTTGATTCTCTTACCGAGAAGCTTTTCAAGGGTTGACACCACCCCGGTATTCTTGGCGACCCCGCCGGTCATGAGCAGGTTCCCCCGGGGTTTTACCGCATTAACAAGAATCGCCACCCGCTGGGCCATGGCCGTATTGATCCCCGCTCCGATATCGTCTACCGCCACTCCGGAGTTGACATACTTGATCACATCCGCCTGGGCCCAAACCGTACAGGTAGAGGTTAATAATACGGGTTTTCTGGATCTTGCCGTCATGGCCCCAAGTTCGCCGATATCAATATTCAAAAGCCTCGCCATGACCTCCAGAAACCTTCCGGTACCTGAGGCACATTTGTCATTGGCCATAAAATTTTCAATATTTCCCAACCTGTCCAGCCGCATGGTCTTGCAGTCCTGTCCCCCGATATCAATGACCGTTCCCACGGACGGCAGCATCCACCTGGCCCCTTTCCCGTGGCAGGAAATCTCGGATGCAGATTCGTTTATAAAGCTGATTTTTTCCTGGCCATATCCCGTGCCCACGCAATAGTCGATATCATCCGCGGACAGGTCGATCTTCCCAAGCACGGCGGCCATGACGGCATCACCGGAATCCTTGGGCCTGGGTTTTGATTTAATGACCTGTTTTGCCAGAATCTTTCCATTTCTCATGATGACTGCTTTGGATGTCAGAGATCCGACATCGCACCCGGCAACAATATTCATATCAGCCCCCTTATGGTAAAAAATTCATCCAGACGTTCCTTTGTGGCATCCCAGGATTCCACCCGGTCATCAAAGGCATCGTCATACATGATATGGGTGGGATACCCGTGTTTTTCCAAGTCCCTGGCAATCATTTTGACATTGGCCCAGGTATTACGGCATCCGGGTGTGCCGTTGTAAATCAGACAGTCTGCCCCGAAATTTTCAGCCAGTACCAGGGTCTCTTCCAGCCACATATTTTTCCCGTCATAGGGTCCCCTGATGGATCTGACCATGGGCAGCCTTGAGTTAAGCATCGCAATGCTGTTCAGCATGCCCTCGCGGCTTGCCCGGTCCACCCGGCTGGCAACCCCGGGAAGTTTAGACGTATAAGAGACCTCCTCGCTGAAATGATGGGACAGCATTCCGCCCATATGGGCAATACCCTTTTCATCGAAATAATTCCAGAAATTCATATCCAGGTTGTAGTGATCAATATAGAACATAAACGCCCGAAGTTTCTCTTTGCCGGTTTTCAGCCCGGAGATTCCGGCGGCGGCTCTTGCCTTTACCCGGTTCAATATGGTCTCAAGAAGGCGGGTATACTCTTTATGCCCCGAGAATGTATACCGTCCGGCATACAAGGCGATATTGTACATGGGGCTCATGGGAGAGGGCCGCAGGCTCTGCAAATCTTCGATATCCGCAATCAGTTCATTCTGTTTTTCAACTTCAGCCAGAACCTCATCCAGAAGATCGTAATCCATTTTGTTCCCGGTCTGGGCCTCGATAAACCGAATCAGCTCCTTGTAGTCTGCAAGATGATACCCTTCACTTCTGTCGTCACCAAGGGTCTGGGGGAAATTGAGTGCGTAATACGGTATATCAAGATAGGATGAGGCAAAGGAGAAGGCATTGGCATTGGTATCGCAGACACCTGGCGTACTGCAGACAACAAGGTCGATGGATTCTGCAAGACCTGCAAAATAAGCCCCCAGCGCCCCCCTTTGGGAAGAACAGGATGTTTCGGGTAGTCCCACCTGGCAGCCGTAATCCATATACTCAAACATGCCCCGGCGCCAGATAATATTTCCCAGAGCCGTTAACATTTCAGTGCATACAGGCACCACATTCGTGGCGTACAAAATCGCAGGTGAAAAACAGAAGGTGGTAAGGCCGATCTTTTTACCCTCATCATGGGCATTCAGTATATTCTTATAATAGGAGTCAAACAGTTTTAATACCTGGATCCCCACATCCCCGTGGTCAATAAAAAATTTAGCGACTCCCTTGAAATAGGGGATGTACTTATAGGCCAGTTCCGTCTCTTTTTCAGTGCCGTTTGCCACGGCAGATGCTGCTGAAAGCATGCTGGACATGAGCCAGTCGTAATTGTATTCTCTAAATTCGGGTCTCATAAGAGCTCTCCTTTGTGAGGCTTATGCGGTCAGGGCAGACTGCTGATTATTCTGGGAAATCCGGTCTAAAAAGGCATTGATCCTCAGTTTGATACGGCCTTTTTCCGTCAACGGTCCGTATTCCCTTTCAATGCGGATACACGGAATACCCATGGCTTCCAGATCCCTTTCAAACAGGGCGTTTTCAGCCCCGTGAAGATCGCAGAACCGGATATTCTGCATGACCACACCATCCACCTTTGACCGCTTGATTTTCTCCACAAGCAGGGCCAGGCGCTCCCTGTATTTTCCAAACATCCTGGGGCAGATTGATTTACCTAGATAATGGGCAGCCAATGCCGCCACAGGATCGCCCTCTTCAGACACACAAGAACTATCGTACTGGATGCCGAAACAAAGATTTTCCCCGACCACCACGGCATTGGTACTCTCCTCAATAAGTTCCACAAGACCTATTTCATCACTGATACTGCCGATGAGCAGGAGTCTTTTTCGATCCTGGGCCGGGGGGGGATTTTCTTTCACAACCGTGATCCAGTCTTCAAGCGTTTGGGTATAGGCATCCCTGGGGCTCACGACGGCTGCCACTGCTGCGGCAAAGGCCTGGGTGCCGGATACCGGCACCGCCTCTCCTGCGCGAAGATCTTCCAGTTCCTTGAGCAGTTCCCTGCCCCGGTTATAAACTTTAATTGAGGCCGAAAGTTTTTCGTCGGTAATCTCCACCTCAAAATGGTCTTCAACGCTCTTGATGAGATTTCGGATCTCCTGGACATACCAGGCCATGCCGTGGGGCTCAACTTTATGGGGCACATCAAAATAGTAAAAATAGTCTGGAACGATACCCTTATAATCATCCCCTGCCTTTCGCCAGCACTCATCCAGCCGCCGCATGGCATCACACCCCGGAGTGATAATGGCCCCGTCAAGAAATGAGAGCTCGCCCTTCCCTGCCAACTGAAGGATACACTTGGGAAAACTGCAGACAAAGGGGCCGTAATAGGCATCTGCGATTTCCATCCCATCTGTTTCAAGCCCTCTTAACCGGACCGGCAGGATGTCTGCGGCATGGAAAATTTC
>PIVQ01001319.1 GCA_003354055.1 Desulfobacteraceae bacterium
ATAGATGAAGATGTCATCCTGAAACTGGAACGGGAAGCCTTTGTTGACTTCTGTAAAGAAGACTTGACCGTTGCCAGAATCGACCACATGCTGAAAACCGGCAAACCGCTCAGAAACTAAGGAGGACGAAAAAATGAGAGACGCATATATAGTACAATCCGTCCGTACCCCGGGCTGCAAACAAAAAAGAGGTCTGTTTAACCAGACCCGCCCCGAAGAACTTGCCTCCTTCATCATGAAGGAAGCTGTTGAAAGAACCCCGAATCTGTCTGCCGAAGATCTGGATGACGTTATGCTGGGCTGCGCTTTCCCCGAAGGAGAACAGGGACTTAACCTGGGTCGTATTGCCAATCAAATGGCAGGTTTTCCCGAGAAAGTTTCCGGTGCCGTTGTCAACCGCTTCTGCGCCTCCGGCCTTGAAGCAATTGCCCTGGCATCTGCACGGGTTCAGATGGGATGGTCAGAAGTCTGCATGGGCGCGGGTTGCGAATCCATGACCTTTGTTCCCATGGGCGGCAATTGCCCCCGCCCCCATCCCGAATTTTCCAAAACCAACCCTGAAAACTACATTTCCATGGGTATTACCGCAGAAAATGTGGCCCAACGGTATGATGTATCCAGGGAAGACCAGGATAAATTTGCTGCTGATTCTCAGGCAAAAGCCGTTGCAGCCAGAGATGCGGGAAAGTTCACTGAAATCGTTCCCACCCCTGCCTATAAATATGTAGCGCAGGCAGACGGTACCTACAAAAAAGAATCCTTTATTGTAGAGCATGATGACGGTATCCGTGCTTCTACCGTTGAAGGTCTTGCCAAGTTGAGAACTGTGTTCTCGGCGGTAGGTTCTGTAACTGCAGCCAACTCCTCTCAGACCACTGACGGTGCTGCTGCAACTATCATCGCATCCAAAGAAAAATGTGATGAACTTGGGTTGACCCCCATCGGACGCCTGGTGACTTATTCCACAGTCGGCTGCAAATCCGATGAAATGGGCGTAGGCCCAAGATATGCCATTCCCGCGGCCCTGAAACAGGCCGGCCTGACCATTGACGACATTGATATCTATGAAATCAATGAAGCCTTTGCCTCACAGGCCCTGTATTCCATCCGGGAACTGGATCTTGAAAAGTATATGGATAGAATCAATATTCACGGTGGAGCCATTGCACTCGGCCATCCCTTGGGATGCACCGGTGCTAAACTCACAGCAACCTGCCTTGCCAACCTCAAAGAGGTAGGCGGCCGCTATGGTATCGTTTCCATGTGTATTGGCGGTGGTATGGGTGCTGCGGCTATTTTCGAAAGACTATAGCTGATATTACCTCCTTGTTCGTTTA
>PIVQ01000526.1 GCA_003354055.1 Desulfobacteraceae bacterium
TTTTGAGAGTCAGCCAATTGATTTCCGGAATGTTGTTTGGGACGAAATTTCCTCTAATTGGAATGAATTTTTCCATTCCGGCATATAATCTGGGCCGGTTGCGGCTACCTGGATCCTATGTTATCCCCTACTTTGCAATTATAGTGTAAATGATCAACCAGCAGTTCCTCCGGCCGTACGGAATAATTATGTTTATTTTCATGACTGTAATTTTATCTTTAAAGTGGAGGCATGGGAGCGGGAAGAACTGCGTCATGTAGATTATCCCGCTCCACGTACAATTTGCTTAAAACAAGTTAGGCGGAGCATCATAAATAAACAACCCAAGGTAGATGGCGTGGCATTCCCATCGACGGCTATTCATTCAGGATGGTCAATTTCCACCGTGAGATTTAAATTTAATGCCACGCCTTACACAAGATTTAAGGCAAGTTTTTCAGCCTCATTTAAAGTTTCCGGGCCAATTTCCTGATCGGGGTCCATAAAACCTGTTGCCCTGATCGTATTTACTTTTGAAAAACCAAGCACGCTGAAATATTGCTGATACCTCTCATAAACATCTTTAAACATATCCTCATCAGCTCCCTGGGTCTGAACAAACAGTGCTTTTTTCCCTTCAGAAAGCTTGCTTGAAGGGTAGGTGTTCTTTTGGTGGGGGTTAAAATATGACGTCAGCCTGTCCAAAAAACATTTTACCTGACCCGGTACATCCATTACATAAACCGGTGAAGAAACAACAAGAACATCTGTATTCCCTATTTCGTTCAAAACGGCCTTAAGATCATCTTTTAAAACACAGGTTCCCTTCCCCTTTTTACAGCCGTAACAAGCCTGGCACCCTTTAAAGTTCATTTTATTTAAAATATACGTATTCACACTGGCACCGTTTTGTGCTGCAGTATCACAAAATTTTGAAGCAATTTTTGCGCTGTTGCTTTTACGTCTCGGACTTCCGACAATATTGGTGATTTTCATTTTGTTTCCTCTTCTTTTAATAATTTTAATTAATGGAAAAATTTTCTTTTCCTAATCAAACGCCTCTTCAATCCAGACCGTATGGCAGACCAGTCCGTAATCTTTCATGATGTGGTGCAATCGTCTGCCCATGGAACTCTCTCTTGTCGGGTTAATATCCGATTCCCATCGAATCTGGATATTCAAATCCGTTTTCAGGGAGTAGCTTCGGTAAATCCTCACCTGATAATCAGTTTTTCTTTCAGGGTGAAGATTTTGTGCCCAACCCTGAAGGAGATCGCAGGGTATCTCCTCTGCAGAACGAAGCATGATTGTTTCAGGCAGGCCACATTCCGATTATGCAGCAGTCTTGATATAAAAACCGCCCTTCGAAGCAGTTTTGATTATGTAAAGCAATATATTCCCATGAGTAGTATGGGACTTTATCAGTTCTATCCCGACGACTGGCTATTCAAGGCTGTGGCGGCTGTTACCGAAGAGGGAGAACAACAAATGGAAGATGTCTGTTTTACGCCGGAGATATTCAGGGAGGACGTCATACAGCATTGGGAAACAATGCCTCCAGTGGAAATAATCAATCGTCCTGCTGAAGACAGCTATTTTAGCAAAGTCTTACAGCCGGAGGATATGAATAGTTCAATGATGAATATGAGGCTGGAACTTGAAGGGACCCGTGTCGGAGGTGCTGGTATTAGTTTTCCCGAAATTGATCAGTATACAGATAAGCATCAAGCGCTTTTTCAGATGCTCCACGAACCGCTTGCCATTGCGATGTCAAATGCGCTCAAGCATCAACAAGTCCTTCGGCTGAAAGATTTGCTGGCCGATGACAACCGGTATCTCCACAATCAGTTGCGGGAGATATCAGGTACAGATATTGTAGGGGCTGATTTTGGGCTTAAGGGCGTCCTCGAACAGGTTCGGCAGGTGGCTCAGATTAACAGCCCCGTACTTCTTCTCGGAGAGACCGGCACGGGAAAAGATGTTATTGCCAACGCACTCCACTCCCTTTCCTCCCGTAAGGACGGCCCTTTTATCCGGGTCAACTGCGGCGCTATTCCGGACAGCGTCATTGACAGCGAACTTTTCGGGCATGAAAAGGGAGCCTTTACGGGTGCCATTTCACAAAAAAGGGGGCGGTTTGAGCGGGCACACGGAGGCACTATCTTTCTTGATGAAGTCGGAGAGCTTCCGCCACAGGCCCAGGTCAGGCTGCTCCACGTGATCCAGAACGGTGAAATCGAGCGTGTCGGCGGCACTGCACCCATTTCTGTAGATTTACGCATCATTTCAGCAACACACAGGAAACTTCAGGACATGGTAACAGCAGGGCAGTTCCGTGAAGATCTTTGGTTCAGGCTCAATGTGTTCCCCATCATGATGCCGCCGCTTCGGCTGAGAAAAGAAGACATCCCTGCGCTCGTTCATCATTTCATTCAGAGAAAAAGAATAACCCTGAAAATAAAAACAAAACCCACTCTTGCCCCCAATGCCATTAACGCTTTGATGGATTACAACTGGCCCGGAAATGTTCGCGAACTTGAGAATGTTGTGGAACGTGCCCTGATCCAGTGTCGAGGCGGGAAAATTGATTTTTATAACCAGATTCACAATATGCCAGGGACAAAATCCCCTATTGAAAGTCCTCTCCCGGACGTAACGGCATTAGATGATGTCATCTCAGGACATATCAGTCAAATGTTGAAGGCAGCCAAGGGAAAAATCAACGGCCCGGGAGGTGCAGGAGAGCTTCTTGGCGTTAATCCGAGTACGCTTAGAAAAAGGATGAGAAAGCTGGGAATTCCCTACGGACGAAAGGCTTTTGTCGTTAAACAATGAGTTTTTACCGGTATAATCTCAATAACAATACGTTGCCGCTCAGATATATATATCCTTGCCGTCAAAGGTAAGAAACCTGTTAATGATCTCCCTGGAGATAACAACTGATATGAACCGCAACTCATTTGCCCTGGTTTTTTTCAGACAGACACATGACTACCCAGCGCCTTAGCAAATGCTTCTTTAAGCCATTCTCCGGCTTTACCGAAGACCTGCTTTTTTCTCCATATGAGGTAAATACCACCGTTTAGCGGGTGATCGCCGAATGTAACCGGCAGCTTTACAAGGCGACGGTGTTTCAGGTCATCCATTACAAGGTACTCTGCGATTCCACCCCAGCCGTACCCTCTTATGGCAAGTTCCCTCAAAACCCGGCTGTCTTCTATCTGCCAGCTCCGTCTCCCAAAAAGAAAAGATGCGGCTTCATGTTCACCTCCCCTGCTGACGGGAACAAGCTGAAGGTGGGCTTCAAGATCCCTCCTTGTTACCGTAGCAAGGGCAGAAAGAGGGTGTGACGGCGCTGCCACAACAACGAAATTCAACTCTCCGGCATGACGCCAGTCACATTTTCCAGATGGCTGAAAAACAGGGATCTCAATTCCAAAATCCGCACGGCCGCTTTCCACCATGGTGCTTATATCCCCCAGAGTACCTGTAAAAAGTTCAAGCTCTGTTTCAGGAAAAATTTCCTGAAATTGCCCAAGAACTTTTGCCAGTAAAGCAGGGGGAATCAATTCATCGGCCGCCAGATTAAATCGTGGCTCTATGCCGCCGGAAAATATCTTTGCATGATCTTCAAGTGCGCTGCACTGTGCAAGAATCTGACGAGAGTTCCTGAGAAGCGCTTCCCCTTCAGGGCTCAAAACCGGATATTTCCCGCTTCTGTCAAAAAGGGTTAGCCCAAGATCAATCTCCAGGTTGCCTATTGCCGTACTGACACGACTTTGTGCTTTCCCCATACGCCGGGCCGCTTCGGAAAAAGATCCCGCATCAGCCGCCATCACAAATGTTTTAAGATTTTCAAGTGATAAACCCAAGGTTCTCTCCTTTATCCCACTTCCATCCATCCGTTTATCGGATAGTACCAAACTTTATTCCATCCGGAAATTGAAATATAAGAGATTCGTGAACGAAAGGCACTCCTGCCCTGTTCAGGGCAGGATATTGTTTTTACAAAGATTGAATAAAAGAAAGGTGTTTTACTATAATGCGTTCAAATTTTGACAGGTTGCGCCATACTGTATTTTTTGAGTTAATTCTTCTTGCCATATGTATCCCAATGTTTTCATGGCTGTTTAATAAACCGGTGCATCAAATCGGTCTGCTGAGCATAATGCTTAGCCTGGCGGCAATGTTCTGGAACTATATTTACAACATACTTTTTGATCACGGCTTGAAGCACTGCGGAAGACAACTATACCCGCGATCGTTGTCACTTCGAATTGCACATGCCGTATTGTTTGAACTGGGGCTCCTCTTAGTCACCATACCTGCTGTTATGTATTTTATGAATTTCAGCTTTTTAAAGGCCCTGTCCATAGATCTCGCGTTTGTAATCCTGACGCCGATCTTTACAGTTTTTTATAATTATTTTTATGACATGATGTTTCCGGTAACAGGAAGGTTAATTCCTGAATGAACGTTAAATCCGGTCTTATGCTTTTTTAAACACGTAATTGAACCGGCCATCGGGCAGTTCATTCACCACAGTGGTCAGCTCCATGCCGATTTTTACCTCATCCATATCAAGGTCGGCGTCCAGACGCCCGAAGACCTGATACTTATCATAATCCAGAAGAGCAATCGTGTACGGCAGATCATCCTCAAATCCTGCAGGTGCATATTTAAGGCGGCTGTAGGAGACAAGCTTTCCTTGTCCTGTTACCGCCTGCCATTCCATGTCGCTGGTCAGGCACTTAGCGCAGTCGGCACGGGGCGGAAAAAAGTGTGATCCGCACTCCTTGCAACTGGTGTACATGACCTTTCCCTGTTCCAGATGATCGATGAAATTATTAACACGGGTTGTCTGTGTGAAACTGACCGTGCCGAATTTACTAAAGCGGATATCCTGTTCTTTTTTAGCCATCTTTTTTTGGTCCTTATGAATTGCCCAAAATTGTTACGTTGCCATAGATACCCACGCCCCCGATATTATGCACCAGGCCGATTTCGGGGTTCCGTACCTGCATGTCACCGGCCTCTCCCCGCAACTGCAGAACGATGGTGCGGATCTGGCTTCCTCCGGTGGCGCCGATGGGATGGCCTTTGGAAAGAAGGCCTCCGTCCAGATTCACCGGGATGCTGCCCTCTTTGTAGGTCTCCTTGCCTTGGATGAGCTCCTTTGCTCCTCCGGGGTCGGAAAAGCCCAGGGCCTCATAGGCCAATAGTTCGGCAATGGTAAAACAGTCATGTACCTCGGCTACATCGATCTGTTTGGGGCCGACTCCGGCCATTTTATAGGCAATATCAGCTGCCTGCTCGGCAGCCAGCAACCCGGTCAGCCGGTCCCGGCCGGACAGGTTGACACTGGCAGTGGCAGCGCCCACCCCCATGATCCATATCGGTTTTTTGCAGAATTGTTTTGCCTTTTCCTCATTGGC
>PIVQ01001320.1 GCA_003354055.1 Desulfobacteraceae bacterium
TCCCTGGCCGCTTTCACCATGAAAGCTCAGGCACTTGGACTTGGATCCTGTATTTTAACAGCGCCTTTGATCTTTATGAATGACACCTCTTTTTTAACTGACCGTCTAACACCTCTTCCATGCGGGGATACCACCCTCAGGTGCTTTGTCACCATTGGATTTGCCGATGAAACACCTGACGCTACAGCCAGACTTGATGCGGCCCAGGTGCTTTGCCATGCCTGAGACCAATCCCGGCAGGGGGACGACGGGGAACCCGCATCGTGTGGTCATCACGGCCGGCAGCTTTTTTTCTCCCCTGGGCAATGAGCCGGCATCCATTGTTTCCGCCATGAGAAACCAGGCCTGCGTCTTTGAAAATCCGGAGTTTGATCCTGAAATCATTGCAGCCCCCATTAATGGGTTTAACGTCAAAGAGCATATAGGGCGCTACAAGAATGCCAGATACCTAACCCGTGGCGCCGCCTTTTGCCTTGCATCTGCCGTGAACGCGATAAAGGCGTCAGGCCTTGATAAAACTATGCTTGCAAAAGCAGGACTTTTTACAGGTTCAGGACCGAACATGGACATTGGCGGCGAAGTACAAAATATCAGTAACGGCAAGATAGACCCCAAGGGCCTTAAGGCACTATGGCTGTTGCGGTTTTTACCCAATACTCCGGCTGCCATGATCGCAGAGCTTGGAGGGATACATGGTGAAAGCCTTACCGTGAGCACGGCCTGCGCCACAGGGATCCAGACCGTGGGCGAAGCATACAGAAAAGTCAAAAGCGGCTGGCTCGATATTGCCCTTGCAGGCGCAGGCGACTCAAGACTCAATCCGGGCGGGGCCATGGCCTATAAGGCGGCAGGCGCATTGTATACGGGCAGCCTTCCCCCGCAAAAGGGGCACAGGCCCTTTGACGAAGATCGCGCAGGGTTTGCCATGGGGGAAGGAGGGGCATTTTTTGTTTTGGAAGAACTTGGGCATGCCCTGAAGCGGGGAGCTGATATTCAGGCCGAGATCTGCGGATTCGGCTCTTCCCTGGACGGTGGCAGCATGACAGCTCCTGATCCGTCCGGAAGGTGGATGGAAAAAGCAGTCACCCAGGCCTTGGGGGAGGCGGAACTGTATCCTTCAGCAATTGATCTCATTTCAGCCCATGGCACGGGCACCCCCTTGAACGACGCCATGGAGGCCAGGCTTTTAAAAAGAGTCTTTAAAACCGACCCTCCCCGGATCATGGCGCTCAAATCATGGATAGGCCATACGTCTGCAGCCTGCGGAGCTGTGGAGCTTGCCCTGGTTCTTTGCCTGATGAAACACAAATTTATTCCAAAGATTGTTAATCTTGA
>PIVQ01001321.1 GCA_003354055.1 Desulfobacteraceae bacterium
GCACGGGTGCCAAAACCGCTGCAGGACACCTCCATCGGCCTTGTAACCGCCGGTATGATCGCTTTGACCTTTACCGCCTTTAAAGGCATGGTCTAAGCCTGGAATAAATATAAAGAATCATGCGTCTTGTTTAAAACAAGAGAATTCCTTTTATGGTTTTTTTGACGCGCAAACTTTATTAAGGTGATTTTATGCTTCCAGCTTTATTGTTTATGTTAGGTATCGGTGCCCTTTGCGGTATCGTGCTCAGCCTTTCATCCAAGATATTTTACGTGTATGAAGATCCGAGAATTGCCCAGGTGGAAAACAACCTGGCCGCTGCCAATTGCGGCGGCTGCGGATATGCCGGTTGTTCGGCAGCAGCCGAGGCCATTGTGTCCGGCAAAGAAGATCCATCCCTTTGTATTATCAACTCAAAAGACGGGATAGCAGCAGTCGCCAGTATCATGGGCGTTGATGCGGGTGCAGCTGAACCCCCGATGTCTTACAATATGTGTGAAGGCGGTAATCGTGCTGCCGACAAGTACCATTATATGGGAATCTCCTCCTGCAAGGCCATGTCCGTTGTATTCGGCGGAAAACGGGTCTGCGGTGTGGGCTGCATCGGCCTTGGCGATTGTGTCAAAGCCTGTAAGTTTGATGCAGTACACATGGGAACGGACGGCCATCCTGTGGTCAACGAGGAAAAGTGCGTGGGCTGTGGAGCCTGCCAGACGGCCTGTCCCAAAGATATCATTGAGGTAAAAACCCTCACTGAAAAACTGATGAAGTTCAATCAGAAAAACGACCCGCTGGCGCCCTGTGCCCAGACCTGCCCTGCTGAGATCAATATCCCGAGATATATCAATCAGCTCAGAGCCGGTCAGTACAAGGAGGCGGTCCAGACCATCAGAATGCGTAATCCACTGCCGCTTGCCTGCGGTCGTGTATGCCCTCACCCTTGCGAAGATGAATGCCGCAGGGGGGTTGAAGATGAAGCGGTTTCCATCAACCAGCTCAAACGCTTTGTTGCAGATTATGAGATGAACACCGGATCCCGGATTCCCATTACCTGTGCCCCGGATACCGGTAAAAAGGTGGCTGTAATTGGTGGCGGACCTGCCGGGCTTTCCTGTGCATTTTTCTTAAGACGGATCGGCCATCAGGTCGACATTTTTGAAGCCATGCCAAAACTTGGCGGTATTATCAGATATGGAATACCAGAGTACAGACTCCCCAAAAAGGTTCTAGACTGGGAAATCCAGGGCATTCTGGACCTGGGTATCAAAGCCTTTACCCATGTTAGATTCGGTGAAGATTTTGGCTTAGGCTCTTTAATGGCCTCGGGATATAA
>PIVQ01001322.1 GCA_003354055.1 Desulfobacteraceae bacterium
TGCCAGTTGGGATTTTTCGTTCTCATCCTGAAGGACGGGTTAGCGGTGCCAACAGGGAGCTTGCCAGGCTAATGGGATATGACTCTCCAAAACAGATGCTTGATAATGTTTCCGATATTGGAAATCAGGGGTATGTGAATCCTGAGAATCGAGAGGAAGTTCTTAAAATTTTGAAAGAAGAGGGGAGCATTAAGAGTTTTGAACACCAAGTTCTACGCCAAGACGGCAGCAGCTTCTGGGGCTCATTAACTGCAAAAACACAGACAGATGATAATGGAGAAATTATATTTATTGACGGATATCTCCAGGACATAACCGTAGCAAAGCAAATGAAACATGCCATCATGGAGGAGAAAGAAAGGGCTGAAAGGGCAACCAAAGCCAAAAGCGAATTCTTAGCCCGCATGAGTCACGAAATCCGGACGCCCATGAATGCCATCCTCGGTATGTCTGAACTTCTGGTTGAAACAGATCTGGATTTTGACCAGCGCGATTATATTCAGACTCTTCACATATCCGGAGAAATGCTTTTGGCCATCATTAACGACATACTTGATTTTTCAAAAATTGAGGCCGGTCATGTGGAGTTGGAGATCATTGGATTTGATATCAATGACATGGTTGAGGAAATCAGTCAACTTCTTGCTCCAAGGGCCAGGGAGAAAAACCTTGAATTGGCCCATCGTGTGTCGCCGGGAGTTCCCCAATCTCTTATGGGGGATCCCACCCGGCTGAAACAGGTCCTGATCAATCTTATCGGCAATGCCGTAAAATTTACCGAAAAAGGGGCGGTATCCGTTGAGGTGGAGCCTTTGAATGATCCTAATCAAAAGGAGATGGTGCTGTTTAAAGTCCAGGACACGGGCCAGGGTATTCCAAAGGAAAATCAGCAAATCATTTTTAACAGTTTTTCCCAGGCCGATGATTCCATCACCCGTAAATTCGGGGGAACCGGATTGGGTCTGACCATATGCAAGTTGCTCGTGGAACTCATGGGGGGCAGAATCTGGATTGAATCAAAAACCGGCCATGGCGCCACCTTTCTTTTTACGGCAAGGTTGCCCAGGGCAGCCCAGGAGTTTTCCAAAACCCGGAAAACCATGGAATCAAATTTTAACAATCTCATTGATAACCAGAGGATTTTGGTTGTGGATGACAATGCCACTAACAGGCTGTTGCTCCACGACCACCTGACTCGGTGGGGGGCTTTTGTGGACCTGTCCAAAGATGGGGAGAGCGGTCTTAAAGCTCTGGATACGGCAGACAGGGAAGGCAAACCCTATGACATTATCTTTCTTGATATCCTCATGCCGGGAATGGATGGCATGGAGGT
>PIVQ01001323.1 GCA_003354055.1 Desulfobacteraceae bacterium
CGCATCCAGCCGCAGCCGGGTGACGACTGTTATCGGTTCCGGCAGGGCCTGACAAGCCGCCAACAAGTCCAACGCCGCATATGTGCTGTCACCGACAATCACCAATGGGCGGGCAGGGACCCAACGGCGCAACTGCTTACTGGTCCGAACGTGAATTGCTAAACATTTTGACCCAACAGCGATAAACTTAACCGCATGAAGAACAAAAAGACAAAACAACCAAAAGATTGGCGAGAGTCCCGGCGCTTGCAAGCCTGGGAGTTGAAGCAAAAGGGCTGGAAGCAGAAAGACATTGCCGAAGCATTGGGCGTGACACCTGGAGCAGTGAGCCAATGGATGGTACGAGCGAAAGCAGGCGGCGTGGAAGCCCTACACAGCCGACCAACGCCCGGCCCTACGCCACGTCTAAGCCAGGAACAACTAACCCAACTACCGGTTTTGTTAGCCAAAGGCGCAACGCATTTTGGTTTTCGTGGTGATGTATGGACACGCCAACGGATTGCAGTCGTGATCAAGGATGAGTTCGGTGTCACATACACACCTACACACGTCGGTCGCATCGTGCGGCAGTTGGGCTGGAGCCTGCAAAAACCGGTCGAACGAGCCAGCCAACGCGATGAAGTGGCGATTGAACGCTGGCGGAGCGAAGAATGGGAACAAGTGAAAAAAAAGCCGCCCAGGAAGAACGCACCATCGTGTTCATAGATGAAGCGGGCTTCTATCTGCTGCCGGGTGTGGTCCGCACCTACGCGCCGCGGGGACAAACGCCTATCTTGCGCGTGCCGCTGACCCGTGACCATCTCTCGGCCATCAGCGCCATTACACCCCAGGGCAAGCTGTTCATGAAGGTTCAGGATACGGCCTTCAAAGGTCCGACCATCGTTGGTTTTTTGCGTCACTTGTTGCGACATATCCCCGGCAAGTTGCTCATCATCTGGGATGGTTTGCCTGCTCATCGAGGCCAGGTGGTCAAAGATTTTTTGACTGCAGGCGGCGCTAAACGTATTCATTTGGTACGTTTGCCCGGCTATGCTCCTGACTTGAACCCCGATGAGGGCATCTGGCACTACCTGAAGCATGTTGAGATGAAGAACCTGTGTTCTCATGATTTCATCGAATTACGCGACGAATTGCGCAAAGCCACAGTTCGTCTGCGGCACAAAACAGATGTCATTGTCGGCTGTTTTCACCTTGCTGGATTAACCTTATGAATTTAGTTCCTCATGTTCGGATCAGTAAG
Source organism: Desulfobacteraceae bacterium (assembly GCA_003354055.1). The sequence goes on from PIVQ01001323.1 coordinate 1,241, forward strand.
TACACAAACACGTGCTTTTCAGGCTCATAATAGGCTTTCATCTGGCAAAGGGTCAGATAGCTGACCTTGGCCGCATAATCCGGGTCGGGGCT
>PIVQ01000527.1 GCA_003354055.1 Desulfobacteraceae bacterium
AGCTATAGAACACGCACCACAATAGCTTCCGCAGTATGTATCAGGATTGAACATATTCATTCTTTCACCTTAGTTCTTAGGTTCATTTTCATCCATCTTGGGTTTATTGCCATTCACTCTGTTTAACGGTGCTAATCAGCCGCGCGGCTTTTTGCGTCGGCTGAATTAGCTTTGTTAGGTGGTTTCTTCTTTATCTTCCTTCTCCGAATGGCTTTCTGAAATTTCGGTTGCTTTTTTATAGTCTTCGTATGAATCAAAAACCACATATTCAACTACACGATCCCATGCAACTGCTCCTATCTTCTTGGCATTCCAGCCAGATTCAGTTGCTTCTTTAGGAATCTCTCCAACAATGAAAATACGCCCACCTTGGTTTTCGAAATGCGGATTTGTAAGATCATGATTGAAGGAATCGGCATCTATGAAAATCGATAGCGTTTTGTTCTGAAAGTCTGGGAAATCCATATGTCTCCTTTATTTGTTCCTCACCTAAGTTGATTAACAGACCTGAGTATCTGAATGGTATCCGACCTGAAGTTCATATTGATTAACTTTCAATTTCCATCAGTAACACCAAGAAAGACTACTGTAAAGGGATTTCAAATTGCAAGAGCATCACTCTACACACGCAGTTTCATGGCTTTGACGGAGCAAAATTAGCTGAGCGGGTGGGTGTATTGTGAATTCCAGTCGCGGTCGAAAATTTCTTGCAGCTTCGCTACCAAGCCCGTGTGATCGGCGTTGAAACTACTCCCTGCGGTATTGGTAAAATACCCCCAGGTCATGTTGGAGGTGCCGATATTGATACGCTCATCGGTAACAATGTACTTGGTATGGTTCACCCGCGAATGGCCGGGGAATTTGCGGTCGGCCCCTTCGGTGTCGTCCCAGCCCGGAACACGAAAAAGACGGATTTCCAGGCTGCCGCAAACCACGCTATGATTTACCGCGGCCGCAGTTTCCCTTAAGCCCCGCAGAAAAGGTTCGATAACGGGCTTGGTATGCGCCCATTTGCTGATCATCAACCGTGCGTGGACACCATTGGTAATCACCGCCCGCAGCACGGCATCGATAAGCGCCGGCCACCATGCGGTAGTCGCGGGTTGTTTTCGGTAGAAGCTTACCGGCGCCCAATCCATGACACTGACACACACGCTTTTTTTGGCCTTTAGGATAGTATGCACCAGCCCGTCACCGTCATAGGAACGGTCCGGGGCGCAGACTTCCACCGGGCAGCCCGTGATGAACAGGCCCCCCTTTTCATCGTTGAGAATAGTTTCCATTGGGGTATGAAGGTTATAAGGGGTCTTGAGTTCAGGTTTATCCAGCGGCGAAGGCCTTCGGTCCGGGATCGGAACCAACGGTGACCATGCCGGAACTTTTCGCGGGAAACCATAACGGGAATCATTTACCTTCAGGGTATGGGGTTGCAGGCCGGTAAACTCCCACCAGCCCTCATAATACCGGGTCACGTCAGCCGCCACCTCGGGGTGCTCTTCCAGGACTATGCCGATTTCCTTGACCTGGGTCAGGGATTTCCAATCCATGTTGGCGGAGCCGAGGTAAATATTTTTACTGTCGAACACCCAGATTTTCTGGTGCATGATGCCGCCGCCGAACCAATCGCTCATTTTAATTTGATGGATATCCACCTGGTCCGGGTACTTGTCTTTCAAGGCTTGCGATTCCGGGGTCTTGTTATTAAACCCGGGGCTCTCGATAATACGCAGCCGAACCCCCCGTTCTGCGGCATGTTCCAATGCCTTGAGCAACTTTTTACCGGAGGGCGCGCCCAAAGCGTCGAATTGCTCCTTGGTGAAACCGGTTTCATCCTTCGATGTAGTGTCCGGGGTAAGCGCCCAGTACATGGCAGTGAGATCGATGCTTTCCGTGGCCTGGTCTGTTAATTCCGCCAATACGTTCTTGGTATACTTCACTCCAGGCGTACCTTCAAGATCTTCCATCCCGGTGGGTATGGATTCAACTAAATATGCTTTGCCTTCTCCCATGTTTTTATCCTTTCTGAAAGGGGTCCCCAAGAATCTCTATAGCCTTAACTAAAAAAGCCTTTACGTTGTTAGGGTATTTAGATAGAAAGGCATCGACTGTCAACTTTGTAAACCTGAAGTCTTTGCCTTTCTATGCACTTTCCCAAAATTTGTTACTCGATCCGATAGTTGATTACAAAACTAGAAATCTCTCCGGATGTAGGTCCAAATTGTGGATGATGTGTGCCATTCCACAATGCGACGTATGTATCGGTATTATAAATATAGGGTTTTAGCAAAAAACCAACATAATTACTCTGTCCTACTAAAGAATTGACATAATCAGTGACATCTACTGTAATTCGTTGGTAAGTAGAATTATCTTCAGCAATCAGGTTATCATGTGTGAAATCTGACAGTTGGATAATACCGTCTCCTGAGTAGCCATGGAAGTAGACAAGCCCCCGGGCAGAACCCTCGATATCTAATCTTAATTCTGCAGATTCTACCACTACATTTGCTGCATTGTTGATAATATTTTGAGGTAATTTAAATTCAAATGCTCCCCAAAATACCGCTCTCTTAGTTGAATCCAGGCTTTTGTAACTTTGAATGACTACATGATCCTGATAAACAGTGCGCTCCAGATATTCATCTATTATGCCATCGACTACCCAACCATAATTTGCACCACCATCTACTCCGTGTCCTGCTGTATAAGGAAAAACAGTTGTAGCAAATACACCATCACCAACATAGATATTAACTGTGGCGCTACTGGAAAAAGCGGCATCAGAAACTGACACTATAAAGACATTGGTACCTGTATCGCTATTGCTTGGAGTACCTGAAAGAGTTCCATCTGGGTCGACATATAACCAGGCAGGTCCTGATATTTTACTGAAATACAATAGGTCGCCATTCGGATCAACAGCATCGTTTGCAAGACTGTCATTATATGGTATATCAATAATTGCAGTAGATTTAGTTGTTGGATTATTCAGAAAAACAGGGGCAGGACCCGCAGGAACACTCGAAATTTCGACATTATCAATAGCCATATCACCAGTATATCCGCCAGCGGCTATAGCATGGAACCTGATCTGTGAAACATTATAAGCACTTAAATCAACATCTACAGATGTATAAGCATCTCCATTACTTGACTGCTGTTGACCAGAGATTGACCAGACATCATTGATCCAGGAACCACCAGATAGCACATCTATCGCCAGGACCCCAATATCTGATCCATACATGTGGTATTGAAAGGCAATATGGATGTTTGTACCTGTGATACTTGGGCCTTGTAGTATTGCTGTATCACCAGAGATGTAAGCATATCCGCTGGAGGTTTCCAGATACATATAATATGAACTGCCATCTGCGCCGTTGGAAGGCCCGGTGCCGGATGAGGTCGTACCACCATAGTTACGAGTCCAGTCATAATTGTCACCCGAAGACACATTACTCCAATTACCAAGCCCGGATTCAAAATCATCACTGAATAAAATTATTGGTGTAATGTTATCATTGACAGTGATTTCTATAGTGGCCGTACTTGTTAATATACCATCAGAAACCTCTACTATAAAACTGTTAAGTCCCACATCACTATATTCTGGAGTACCCCTTAATTCACCATTTGCAGCGACATTTAACCAGGCAGGTCCTGATATTTTACTGAAAGACATTGAGTCACCATTCGGATCAATAGCATCGTTAGCAAGACTATCACTATAAGGTTGATCCTGAATTGCCAAAGGTTTGACTACTGGGTCGCTGTTAAAAACAGGGGCAACAGGGCCAGTAGGGATACCCCAAATTTCGACATTATCAATAGCCATATCACCAGTATATCCGCCAGCGGCTCTAGCTCTGAATCTGATTTGAGAGACAGTATAAGCACTCAAGTCCACATCAACAGCGGTATAAGCTACGCTATTGCTGATATGTTGTTGCCCCGTAATCGTCCAGACATCTTTAATCCAGGTGTCGCCTTCGAGTACGTCTACTGCCAGCGTCCCCATATTGGCCCCGTACATGTGGTATTGGAATGTCAGGCTAATATTTGTTCCGGAAATCGTCGGACCCAAAAGTATGGCCGCATCATGCGCGGTATATGCTGATCCGGATGAAGTTTCCAGATACACATAATACGTACTGCCGTCTGCGCCGGTTGACGGGCCGGTGTTACTTGAAGGCGTGCCGCCAGAATCGTGTGTCCAATTTTTGTTGTCTCCGGTTGTCACATTGGACCAATTTCCATATCCTGACTCAAAATCATCCGAATACACTAGATTGGATGATTGCGCAGGAGAACAAAACAGCCCCAAAAATAACAACATACTGATGAAATACAAATAGAATCTCTTCATTTTTTCTCTCCTTGATTTGATAATTTGAAGATATCACAATGAAACCCTGGCAGGATTGTATTGAAGCGGATGACGCCAATCATCCCGGAAAATGCCCGGTACGCGGAAATTAAGTCGCCCTGGCCGAGAATTTTGCGGCATTTCAAAAGCTCATCACGGTTCGAATTCACATATACGCCATATAAACCTTTTATTGCGTACTATCGATTATGAAACCTCTATTTGACATGTCGTTATAGAAAAAATATCCATCGTTTAGACCATGTTTTGATGCTACAGAGTCAACAATCGTATTGGCTGCACGTTTAGCAAAAGAACCATAAATTCTAAAAAAAATCACCGACGCAAAGATACAAGGAAAAATTGAAACAAACATACCGGTACCAAAACTATCCGTTTTTTGTACAACCACGGCACACGATCCAAAACCAAGCATAGGAAGAACGAAGAGTAACCAACCAACGATCATAAAACTCTTGAATAAAGCTGGCATAATGAAGAAATCCTTTTCGGATAAATGAGTATTGAAATTTTACTACGAACTATTTTATTTTCAAAAGAACTGGGAAGTTTATGCCATCTTTTTCGAGCTAATGTCAATAACTACTTCCACACTATGCTGGTAGATCACGTTGAAAATAACCGGTGAAATCCGGTTCATTTTCGTTTGTTGGAATTAAATAAAATGTCTCCAGATTTTGCGGCGCTTAGATTATCTGTTGGTCACCATTTTACTTAATTTATAACAATTCCATTTTTATCGTTAATATGTTTAATAATAGGATTCCCTGCTATAGATTGATGAACATTATATGATGAAGTGTTCTTTATATTAGAAACAGACAGAATACCATCCACAATTGAAAGGTCCGCAGTGATTAGAGCCTCATAAGTCGGCTGTGGCTCACTATATGGTTGCGGTTAACCCCGATTTTTAGACCACTTGCTTAAGTGGAATCCGCGTCCTGAAAATGGTAAGAAAGGACGCATGAAAATGACCCGAAAAAGAAGACAGTTCTCGGACAAATTTAAG
>PIVQ01000528.1 GCA_003354055.1 Desulfobacteraceae bacterium
ATCATGCTGGCCCAAAATCTCGGGCTTCCCTGTGTCAGCAATGTCATCTCCATAACGGTAACAGACGAACAGCACATTGCCGTTTCCCGGCTGGGGGATGCGGGAACCGAAATCATTGATGTGGAACTGCCGGCGGTCGTGACCGTCAGTGACAGCATAAACGAACCAAGGCTCCCCCAGATGCGCGGGCTTATGATGGCCAAGAAAAAGAAAATCAATGTGATGGACTTAGGAGCGCTTGGGACCTCCCATGAGGCTGTCGGCGGTACAGCTCCGCAATCGGAGATTCTTGAATTCATGAAATCGGAAACAAGGACAGCCGGCCAGAAATTTGAAGGGGATGCCGCAGAGATCACTGCCAAAGTTGTCGATCTTCTGGCCAATGAAGCTAAGGTTTTTTAGGGGGGAAATAATACGATGACCAAAATACTTGTATTTGCAGATATCAAACAAGGTGAGTTAAAGGGCAGTACTGCCGAACTCTTATCAAAAGCCAGATCCATGGGCGCGCAAACCGCTGTTGTGGCAGCCGGTAATAACCTTTCCGGACTCCTTCCAAGCCTTGCAAACGCCGGTTCCGACACCCAGTATGTTGCGGATGATGCAGGATTAGAAGTGTTTTCAGCAGGGCCTTTTGCCTCCTGTGTTGTGGATGCAGCAGGGCAGTTTGATGCCGACCTGATCTGGTTCGGGTTTTCCGAGAGCGGAAAAACCCTGGCCCCAAGAGTTGCGGCGCAATTAAACGCAGCCTGTGCCACAGAAATCACCGATATAAAATGGGAAGGCGGTCAGGGTGAAATCACACGGCCTGCCATTGCCAACAAGGTGATGCAGCGGGTGAAGATAAATACGGATAAACTTGTGGCTGTTGTCCGGGCAGGTGCCTTTGAGGCAGACCCTGACATCAGCGGAACCGAGAATGTTGTTACGCTCACACCACCTGCAGCAGATCTCAAAGCCGTGATCAGAGAACTTCTATCAGATGCGGGCAATGATATTGACCTGGCTGATGCAGATATCGTCATTTCCGTGGGCCGGGGTGCCAAGGACCAGGCCGGTGTGGACCTGGTAAAAGAACTGGCCGATGACCTGAATGCCGGGTTCGGCTCTTCCCGCGCCATGGTGGACGGCGGCTTCATGGCCCATAACAAACAGGTCGGGCAGACCGGTAAAATCGTGGCCCCCACGCTTTATATGGCCATCGGTATTTCCGGCGCCATTCAGCATCTTGCGGGGATGAACGGTTCAAAAACGATCCTGGCGGTTAACAAAGATCCTGAAGCGCCTATCTTCAACGTGGCGGACTACGGTATTGTCGGCGACCTTTTTGACGTGGTGCCGATTCTGCGCAGTGAAATTAAAGCCTTAAGAGCTTAAACCAAGACAACGGGTATATTGAATATGAATCCCCTATTGATGACACTTGTACTGATCCTTGGCCTGGGTGCTTTCGGATTTACCATGTTCCGGAAAATAAAGCTCCTGATGGCCCTTGAACCCGCTGACAGGGCCAACCATGTAAAGGACCGCCTGAAAAATGTCCTGATCATAGCTATGGGTCAGAAACGCCTTGTGGGACGGGAAAAGGAAAGAAGTTCAGGTCTCATGCATGCCCTTATCTTCTGGGGATTCTGTATTCTTTTGATCAGAAGTATAGTGCTTTACGGCCACGGATTCTACGAGGGTTTTCAGCTCCCCTTTCTGGATGACCAGTACCTGACCGGTTATCTGTATATCGGGCTCAAAGATATCATGGAAGGGGTGGTGCTGCTCATGGTCATCTGGGCTATTGTCAGGCGGGCTGTTATAAAACCTGAACGGCTGCACAATACCGTTGAAGCCTACCTGGTCTTAGGAATGATTGGGCTTTTAATGGTGAGCGATCTTCTCTTTGACGGTGCCCGTTACCACTTGATCCAGGCGCTCGGAAACCCTGAGAATATCCACTTTTTCAACAATCCTCAATACGGCAGTGAATTTCTCTGGACACCGATTTCGGTCGGGGCGGCTGCACTTGTTTCAGGGTTTGGTCCCGAGGCCACAACCATGGTCATGACGGTCATGTTCTGGACTCATATCTGTACCCAGTTGGTATTTTTGAATCTTCTTCCCACAGGCAAACATTTCCATGTGATCACGGCAGTGCCCAATGTTTTTTTCAAGAGTCTTGACTATCCCCATGAAAAGATCGGGCTCCTTGATCTGGAGGATGAAGATGCTTGGGAAGACGAAACCTTAGGGTTAAATCACATCCACCAGCTCAACTGGAAACAGGGACTGGACCTATACACCTGCACGGAATGCGGAAGGTGTAAGGAGGTCTGCCCCACGTTTACCACGGACAAGCCGTTGAACTTACTGGACTTCAACGATAACCTGAAACATGAGTTGTTCGACAATGCAGAGAAAATTATCAAAAGGGCTGAACTGTCAGCGGGTCTGGCACAGCTTTCCGACCCGGATGAGATTGAAAGCCAAAAGGAGGCAATCCAGGAGCTGAACAGCGAAAAACAGCTGATCGGCGATGTGATTGCTGAAGATGCCCTCTGGGCCTGCACCACCTGCCGGGCCTGCGAAGCGGTTTGCCCGGTGGCCATTGAACATGTGCCTAGGATTGTTGCCATGCGCCAGGGCCAGACCTTAATGGCCGAATCCTATCCCAAGGAGTTGAACACAGCCCTCAAAGGGCTTGAACGCAACGGCAACCCCTGGGGAATTGGGTATGACAAACGTGCGGACTGGGCCGAAGGGCTCGGTGTGCCGAAGATGGCCGACAACCCGGAGGTTGATTATTTGCTCTGGGTGGGATGTGCAGGCTCCTTTGACGACCGGACCAAAAAGGTGTCCGAAAGCTTGGTAAAGATCCTGCAGGCAGCAGGCGTCAGTTTTGCCATCCTGGGTGTGGAGGAAAAGTGTACCGGTGATTTTGCCAGACGTGCGGGAAATGAGATGATGTTCCAGATGATGGCAGAGGAAAACATTGAAACTCTCAACAACTACAAGGTGAAAAACATTATCACTGCCTGCCCCCACTGCCTGAACACCCTGAAGCACGACTATCCCCAGCTGGGCGGAAATTACAATGTGATCCACCATACTGAGTTCATTCAAAGCCTTATAGCGGATGGAAAGCTTACGTTAAAAGGATCGATGCCGGGTGATTTAACCTATCACGACCCATGCTATCTGGGACGGTACAACGGGATCTATGATTCCCCGAGACAGATTTTAAGCTCGGTATCGAAGGGTAATGTTAAGGAACTTGACCGGCATGGACGGGAAAGCTTTTGCTGCGGTGCGGGCGGCGGCCGGATGTGGATGGAAGAGACCATCGGCACGAGAATCAATGCGGAGCGAACCAAAGAAATAGTAGACAAAGACGTGTCCACTGTGGTGGTGAGCTGTCCTTTCTGTCTGACCATGATTGACGACGGTATGAAGGAGATGGGCAAGGAAGAAACCATCGCAACGCTGGATATTGCCGAGGTTGTAGAAAAAAATTTGGGTTAGGATCGGCTCCAAAATTACTTGATCTTTTGTTTCCAAAATACCCAGTCTTTTAAGGGTTTTTGGAAACAATTTAGATCAAGTTATTTTGTAACGATTCCTTAGCTTGAAAAAAATGAAGAAGGGCAGGGCAGGTTTGAAAATTTTCCCGGGCTGTTTAGATCATTAATACAGCCCGGCAAAGGGTGGCACATGAGTATGCTTTTCTGAACCACGTTTTAATAGTTGATATGTCAACTATCTCCAGAAGCCGAAGATCTGCACCAGCTGCGCAACTCCCGTTACTCATTACGTAATTCGACATAATTTTAAATGTCAAGACAAATATATGCTTGACAATGCAATCATATAACAGCTATTGAATAGCTAAGGGTTGAACATTAATAATTTTGCCGGAAATTTAAATTGGGGTGTATATGTTGGATAGCGAGAACAGCTTGATCAGCGAGAACTGCGAGAGCAGTGATGGTTGCGCTGGCCCCCAATCTTTTTTCCCGGTACCACCTTCCATTCAGATGTTACCCGACGTTACACCCTCTGCCGCTGCTTACGCGGCTACCGTTGCTTTAACTGATTACTGCTCTCGATGTCACTAACGACCCCCTGATCGATTAGGGGTTATATATATTTGTAAATACCCGGTCTTGTCCGGGCAATTGTTCCAGATTTATATGCGTTACCAAGGGTTTGCTGTACCAGTATATATGCTTTACCGGTGTTATCTTATAGCAACAAGGAGAGGGGTATTATGTCGTCAAACCAGTATTTTGATCATGAAGGACCGTGGTCCGATGCCAGCGATGAGCTGATGTGCACGGACACGGGTGACTGGCGGACCAAGCGTCCGGTGGTAGATCCGGATCTATGCATCTTTTGCGGATTCTGTGCCATTTATTGTCCTATTCAGGTGGTGTCAATGCAGGGCGAAAGTCATTTTGAAGCAGACATGGCATTTTGCAAGGGCTGCGGCATCTGCGCCAAGGAATGTCCTAAAGAGGCCATATCAATGGTCCGTGAGGAGGATTTCCAGTCATGAATACAACCACAGCTAAAAAGTCAAATATAAAGGTTATCACCGGAAACGGGGCAGCAGCCATCGGCGCAAAACTGGCCCGGCCGGATGTGGTGGCAGCCTATCCAATAACCCCCCAGACCGAAGTTATCGAGCAGATCTCCACCTTCCATGCAAATGCCGAAATGGATTGCGAACTCATCACCGTGGAAGGGGAAAACTCCGCCATGAATTCAGTGATGGCAGCTTCTCTGGCAGGAGGTCGGGTCTTTACCGCCTCTTCCTCCTGGGGTCTTGTCTTCATGTACGATGCCGTTCTGGCCGTTGCAGGTGCAAGGGCGCCGGTGGTCATGGTAAATGTGAACCGGGAAACCCCGGGCATCATTGCCGTGTCATCAGGTCAGCAGGACATGATCTCTACCCGGGACAGCGGATGGATTTTTCTGATAGCGGAAACCTGCCAGGAGGTTCTGGACCTGGTGCTCCAGGCCTACCGTCTGGCAGAGGATTATGATATCCAGTTGCCGGTTATGGTCCATTACGACGGGTTTTATCTCTCCTACCTGTCCGAAGGGGTGGATGTACCTGATCAGGAAGATGCAGACAAGTTTTTATCCGTCCTGGAAGACCAGCCCAACCGCACCATTCTGACACCCGGCGGAAAACTCGGGGTCGGGTCCCACGGTATCCTCGGCGGCTATCTTGAACTGCGGCACAAGCATGTACAGGCCATGGAGCGGTCCAAAGCCAAATTCGAAGAGATTGATCAGGAGTTTGAGGCCATATTCGGACGGACCTGGGGCGGGCAGCTTGAACTCTACCGCACCGAAGATGCGGATATGGTCCTGGTGGGATCCGGTTCCATGTGCGGCACCA
>PIVQ01000529.1 GCA_003354055.1 Desulfobacteraceae bacterium
CCGTGACCATGGAGCGGGGCAGGGCTTACACCACCATTGATCGCAGGGACGGACGGCGCATAGTAACGGTCTTAGCCGATGTCCGACCCCGCAGCAAAGCCGATCAAGTGATGGCCTCACTAAAGGCCGACACCCTGCCGGCGCTCCTGCAAAAATTCCCCGGTCTTACATTCAGTTTTGAAGGTAAACACGCCGACCGGCGTGAGAGCATGCGCAGCCTGACAATTGGTCTGCTCATAGCTCTGGGAGTTATTTACGGCATGTTGGCGATACCCTTTAATTCCTTTATTCAGCCTGTAATCATTATGTTGTGTATCCCTTTCGGTCTTGTCGGGGCAGTGATCGGGCATCTGATTATGGGGTATAGCCTGAGTATCATGAGTACTCTTGGCATCGTGGCGCTGTCCGGGGTGGTGATCAACGACGGGCTTGTGCTCATAGATTTTGCCAACCGCAGGCATCGAAACGGACTCAGTGTCCATGCAGCCATTTTAGAGGCAGGTGTCATCCGCTTCCGGCCGATCATGCTGACCACCCTGACGACTTTCGGCGGCCTGGCCCCCATGATTCTCGAAACATCCAAACAGGCAAAGTTTTTAATACCTATGGCAATTTCCTTAGGGTTTGGGATTGTGTTCGCCACTCTGATCACATTGGTATTGGTACCGTCCTTATACATGATTGTAAATGATTTGCATCAGTTAGTGGGAACACGCGAACTCGATGTCCCGGGAAAAAGCTCTAATGTCGGATTCGCACATGACTAATGATAACACGTATCAACAATGCCCCGCTACCCGATAGGGGTAGTGGGGCAGGTTCTCTGATCAGATTAATGCCTACTTTCTTTTTCAGGTGTATAAACCAAATAATCAGGCGCCAGATAAATTCCCTGCCCGGCAAGGTTTTGAATTCTGTAAAGATATGCCGCACCGGTTAAGATATGTTTTGCAACATCGACAACGGTTCTGTTTTCAGGCGCTTCAAGATAGGAATGTTTAACCCAGGAATTAAAAGCGCCCATGGACGGGCCGCACCAGATCTGATAATCCATCTCGCGGCCTTTTTCTCCGATATTTGACCACCTTGAAGCAAGACCCAGATACCACCTGAAGATAAGCGCCATTTTCTTTTTGGGATTATTTTCAGCCTTTTGAATCTGGCTTGGATCACGATGAGTGAAAAAATCCACTGTCATGTCCCAGATTTCATCAAGGCTTTTTTTAAAAATCTGTTTTTCAATGTTCTCCCGTTCCTTTGCCGGAATTTCTTCAATGGAGTCGTAATCTGAATACAGGTTGTAAAGCTTCTGTGCTCTCATGGCGAACATGGTGCCGCGTCTTAAAACCTGAAGTTTGACTCCCATCTCAAACATATCCGATGCCGGGGCCATGGTCACATCAGCCATGTCTGCGACAGCTAAAAGTCTTTTGGTGTGCTCACAGGAGCCCGATTCAATACAGGCCTGATTCACAGAACCTGTTACCACAAATGCCGCACCCATGGAAAAGGCAGCAAGGGCTGCACCCGGCGTTCCGATTCCTCCGCCCACACCAACCCTGAGCGGTTTTTTATAATTATACTTCGCCTGGATTTCATCCTTTAAGGCAATAATGGATGGAAGCAGAGATACCAGGGGTCTGTTATCCGTATGGCCTCCGGAATCGGCTTCTGCAGTAATATCGTCTGCCATGGGAACCTGTTTTGCCATTTCAACCTGGTCTTGGGTAATAAGCCCGTCGCGGAAGAGTTCCTGCAGGATTGAATCCGGCGCAGGTTCCATGAATTTTGCGGCCACTTCGTTTCTTGAAATCTTTGCAATAATTTTATTTTGAATAAGGATTTCGTTTTTCTCACCACGCGCAAGCCCTGCAACCCTGTAATAAACAATATTGGGTGTGAGCGTTATGAATGCAGCAGCTTCTACACATCTCACCCCATATTTGAGGTATAGGTCAACCGCTGCCTTTTCAAGGGCAGGCTCGAACGGGCTGTGAATAAAATTAAAGGCATAGGGTCCGTTGGGCAGTTGCTTTTGTATTTTTTGGATGGCCTCTTCAACTCTTGAAGGAACAAGCCCGCCTGCACCAAAAGATCCTAAGAAACCGGACTTTCCAAGCGCAATGATCATCTCTTCCGAGGCGATGCCGTTTGCCATTGCACCTGCATAATAATTATACTTCGTACCATAATCAGTCCGGAATTCAGGGTCACCAAGATTTTTCATCCCAAAAGCCTGTGCAAAGCCTGCAATATTTCCCTTGCCAACTCTATAATCAGGTCCGTTTTTTGAGCACTCCCGGGAGGCACCCAGTTTCCCGTCTTTTGTAACAATATATACCGGGGATGCAGAATCATGGAGCAAGTGTTTTATATCCTTTTTATCAAAGGATATATTTTTATCGTCAGTCTCCCACCCGAATTCAAAATCTTTGTGATTATTGTTAAGTTTTAACCCGTTTTCAGTCATAGTTTAAGCCTCCTCAATCACAAGTGCAATTTGCTTAACTTCGTATATCCTGATCTTGTCTTTCCAGAGACTTGCCTTGCCCTTTACCGTAACTTTGTCATCTGTTTTTGTTATCCCGGTAATATGGACTTCAATGGCCATGGCATCAATTTCAGGACTAATCTGTCCCCTGTATTTCCAGATGATATTATCCTCTACCTGTGTGAATCTGGGGGACTTGAAGCTTGAGCCCAAATCTTCTTCAAGGGCAAAAACCTGGAGGGCCTGGAATACGGATTCAACCCCTAAAGATCCCGGCATTACGGGGTCTTCAAAGAAATGGCAGTCAAAAAACCAGTCAGATCTGTTAATGGGCCGGTCCGCATATATATACCCTAAATTCTCTTCTCCGCCGCCTTTGACGATTTTGACCTTGCTTAAGAAATCAAGCTGGGGATCTGTCAGCCTGTAATGTGGTTTTTCTTTGGTGGTTTTATAAAATTTTCCCCTTGCTTCATCTGATGCAAGATCAATTAAAGTGATGTCACGGGTCTTCAGGAATTTTTTCTCTGTCATGGGGTGATTGTCGATTCCCTTATCAAGACCCACCTGATCTTCAAGTGCGGATGCGACAAAATAACCAAACGATGCAGTCCCTTTATAATAATCCATGTCATCGACCTTCATGTTGAACTCAAAGGTCTGGATGATTGTATTTCCCATCGCCATTGTATTTAAAAGGGTGGATTTGTTAACTATGGTTTTTCCCCTTAGATCAATATCCTTTAAAACCGTTCCTTCACCGTCAAGGTTTCTGAAATAAAAATCAGTATCCGGGGAAATAAGCGTTGTTCCCATGCAGGCAGAGATAAATCCGCAGGGCTGAAGTGCAATTTCCATGATAATTGAATAGGGCATTACACCGGGATGGGAGTTGTTTTTATAATACCATGCATCTTCCGGTACCTCGTATTCGGCAATACAGAAGGCGGGTTTTGAAAAATCACTTCTTTTGCCGTTTACTTCAATCACCCGGGTTGTAAGCTGCAGATCACCATTGGGTGTTCTTGGGGCAGTACGGGTATCATAAATTTTAAAATCCGGGCCAAAACATTCTGAGATTTTACCCTTTGCAAAATGCTGCATATGATATTGGGTGTACAGCGCTTTGTCTTCTTTGAAATTCGCAGGTTTTAAAACGTCTGGCGTAGGATTGTTTTTAATAATTTCATTTATTGCATCTGAACCTAAGGCATATAGATCGTCCTTCTCTTTCTCCACGATCCTTACACCCAGGTCCTTGAAGTCTACAACGATTCTTCCATTGAGAATAATATCAATATCAGCGATTGCATAGGGCAGGGGAGTTGTGCCTATCTCTTTGACTTCCAGCCTGTAAATAAGTTCTCCCTGCTGTGGTGTTACCTGTCCTCTGCATCTTACCTTCTGGGGAAGCTCTAAATTGGGTTGAAACCTTGCGTCCGATGTTTTTGTATGCAGCCCCATGTAAAGAAGGAAAAACTGCAGAAGCTGACCGCAGCCTTCGGCCATGAGTGAGCCTGCCATAACCTGGTCTCCCTTGAAATGACAGGGAAAATACCAATGGTCGGGATGTAAAATTTTTATACCTTCAACGCTTCCAAGTCCCCAGGTGCCGCCATTTATATCAACGCTATTGATACCGTCAATCATGAGCATCTTCTTTGATGCAAATCTTAAAGACGGATTCAAACCGCCTCCGTCATAGGCATCACCAAAACAGGCCCCGGGATTTCCTTCCACAAGATTCAGCATATCCTTTTTATCAAAGGTTGTTTTGCTGCACTCAAGAAGTGGGGCAAAACTCTTTTTCTTTATTCTTTTACGGGATTCAAGTTCTTTATCTGAATAGGTGATTCCCTTGCCCGCATCAAGTTCCCCATCTGTAAAGAAACCGGCGCAGCCGCCGTCCATTTTAAGCACGAGGCGATCATCGACAAAACACTCGTAACTAAAAAAGAATAAAAGGCTTTCACCGCTTTTTGCAAAAGAGTTTATACTGATATCGTATCTTAATGTTTCACCTTCCATGGCAATTTCATCCATAAAGGTAAGTGTGCAGTCAAGAAGTCTGTATACCCGATCACCCTTACACTGAAAATCTATTCCGAGATATGAGATCAGAAGAAGATCACACTGGCCCGATTCAACGGCAACGGCCCATGGTATCTGGCCGTCAATGGTCATGGGAGAATCAAGGGGGATGTCGTATTCCGTGGTCATTTTTGAGGGTTTATACTCGTCCCTTATGCCATCAAGTTTTGTAACACGGCTGACAAGAAGGTATTCTTCCATGGGAAGCCTTACCCGTCGATTGTACGTATCAATTATTGAATAATCCTCTCCAAAGACCTTTGCAATTTTGCCTTCGGCAAACTCCAGAAGGTCATCGCTGTCCCAAATGACCCCTTTGTCTTTTACCTTTACTTTTTCCGGTAAAACTTCAATAACAGGAGCCGGTTCTTTTGGGCCTGCGACCTGCCCGCCGGTTTCCTGCCCAGTTGCGGTCAGTCCAATCTGGATGTCTATGAGTTCTTTGAGTTTTTCAGCGCCCTGTTGCCTTGTCTTTAGAAACACATCATGTGCATTATTCAAAAGGGCGACATTATTCATGAAATGATTATCCTGTCTTTTATCTTCCGGTTTTACACGGATTGGTAGATTCTCAGGTGGGGGCATGGGGCTTATTTTCTTCCTGTTTATTTTATGTGAAGATTTTTTTTCTTTCGGTCTTTGTTTTTCTACTTTTGTTTTCTTTAAGACCCTGGAAAGATACGCCTGGTTCCGATCCGTGCAAATCGTATCGCTTATATCCTTTCCTCCTAAACTGATTGATTTCACAAGCAGTTTTCTGGATACTGTTTCCATTTTTTTACGGGTATAAAGGGCTGATAAATCCATATCAAC
>PIVQ01000530.1 GCA_003354055.1 Desulfobacteraceae bacterium
GTTTTGAATGCGTATTTCAATGCATTGCTCATTAACTCATTCAGGATCAGCCCGCAGGCAATGGAACGGTCGATGTCCAGTTTTACAGGCTGGATATCCGCTATGATGTCTACATGGGTGTCTGGCGTTCTGTAGATATTTTTCAAGTAGGAGATGATGCTTTGAAAATAAATATTTAGATTCAAAAGGGCCAGGTCATCAGATCGGTAAAGGGTTTCATGGATCAACGCCATGGATTTTATCCTGTGAATGGCATCCTGAAGCGCAGCTTTCAACAAGGAATTGTCTGTTTTCCCCGTCTGCAGGTTGAGCAGGCTCTGGATGATCTGCATATTGTTTTTTACCCGGTGGTGAATTTCTTTTAACAGTATCTCTTTTTCTGTAACAGACGACAAAAGTTTTTCCCTGGCAGCTTCCTGTTCGGTAATATCGAGTATAATGGCCACGGCCACGGCCATGTCCCGGAAACGCATGAGTTGAATGTGAACCGCTGTTTTATATTGAGAGCCGTCCTTTCGCTGGTGGAAGGTGTTAAACCGGATGGCGTTTTGAACACCTGAAGACAATGGCTGAAGCATCTGCCTGAAGGATTTTAGTGAATATTCGGGTTTGATATCCAGAGGGGTCATTTCATAGAGTTCATCCATGGAATACCCAATGTTATTTCTGGCCCCCTGGTTAACCATAATGAATTTAAGGGTCTGAGCGTCAAAAATATATACCTCATTAAGGGAATCTTCCAGAATCCGGCCCAGCATGGATGATTTCTCCTGGGCCAGTCGCCTTTCCTTGATCTCCTGTTCAAGCTCCTGTTTTGAGGCCATGGTGGCATTCAGGTGATCCATCATCTGCTCAAAGGCTGTGGCAAGGGAATCAATTTCGACGGTTCCTGATCTGGGGACTTTTTTTTCAAGGTTTCCCTTTGAAATTTCCCCTATGATAGAAGTGAATTCTGCAAGGGGCTTAAAAATATTTTGTTTCGACAGAATGTAGGTAGTAATAAAAATAGCCACCACGTTGAGAAACATCAGGAAAATCATTAAAAAACTTTCTTTAATCATCCTGGACTTTATTCTGTCCTTGGACATGACCAGCACAATTTGGCCCACAGGATAGCCTTTGTACTTAATATGGCTTTTCCTGATCATAAACCGGGACCCGGATTTGAAATCGGCCGGTAAACTTTCCTGAAACTTGGGATGGTGTTTTATTTTTATGGGAACCTTGTTGCTGGTCACCGAGGCAAAAACAAAATCCTGGTTTAAAAACAGGGCGTCAATATAATCATTAACGTATTCATGGTTAAATTGCCAGAGGGCTCCGGGAAGGCTGATATGGGCTCTTTCCACCATGGAATTAAAGATATCAGATTGTTTTTTTTCATTGAGTCTAAAATTATAGGAAACCAGAACGGAGGAAAACACAACCATGGTTGAGACAATGATGAAAATCAATCCATAGGTAAATCGGTGGTGGATACTTGTCTGTTTTATAATGCCCAATGTATCAATCCTCTATTTATTGAAAAAATAGCTGAAGGACAGAGATGGCGACTGTAAGCTGCACACATCAGGGGTTTGTCTAATACAGGGAAATGATCAGGATTTCGTATAGTTGTGTCGTATTCGTATGCTTAAAGGTTGGGCTTGGGGCTACGAAAAACATGACACTCAATAGCTGTTGTCAAGGAGATGGATTACATTTTTTAATTGTGTGGTCTTTTGATACTATAACCGGAAGGTCGTAGCAAAAGCAAAGTAAAAAATATTCGCCCAGGGCAATCGCATATAAACCAGGCACGTTTTTTTATTCTTAAAATTTTTGGATATTTATGCCGTTGGCAGGAAACCATCAGCGATTGCCAGTACCAAGGTAACTCCTTGAAATTGTTGGTCCTGAAAAGTTATATGCGTTTACCCTGATTATTCGCCCGTTTCAGTCGGATTTGCCCCGGGCCAGAAAACCCGCAGCAACGGTGGTGCCGATAATAATTGTACCACCCAAAAGGGTTCTTGCAGCAGGAATTTCATTGAGCATGAAAAATGCCAGTACAATGCCGTAAACCGGCTCAAGTCCGGCAATAACACTGGCGGTCTGGGCCCGGATCCGGGACAGGGCGTTGATAAAGCAGGTATGGGCCAGGGCCGTGAATACAATCCCTAAGACTGCCAGGGTCGGCAGGTCGGATAATGCGGGTGGTGCAGGTTTCAGAAGGATCACAGGAAAAATGAGAAACAGGGCGGCAAAAAAATTCTGATAAAAAGCAACGGTGACGGCATTGGTCTGCCGGGCATTTTTTCGATTTACCAGGGCCAGCATGGCAAAGGTCAGGCCGGATAAAATTCCGTAAAAGGCCCCCAGGGTCGTCTGGTTGGACAGGTTGACTTCCGGGACCACCAGGACAATACCTATGAAAACCGCAAATGCCGTGATTACATCAACAGGTTTCAGCCTTTCTTTGAAGAAAAAGGGCTCCATAAAGGTAACAAAGAGGGGGAAGCTGGAGAAGGTGACCAGACCCACCGCCACGGATGAGACCTGAATGGAGAGGAAAAACAGCACCCAATGGCAGGCCAGCAATACACCCTGTGATAGAAAAAAAAGAATATGGGATGCCTTGTATCCGGACAACCTGGGTTTTGAGATTAGCCGTGCATAAACAAACAGGGCCAGTGCCCCGAAAAAGGTCCGGCCCAGTACAATATAAAATGGGGAACAGGTTAAAAATTTTCCAAACAGTCCTGCTCCCCCGAACAAAAAAACTGCTATATGGATCTGAATTAAGCTTTGGGAATAGGACCCCTTGCCTGATTGTAATGCTTTTGGTGTCATCTTTGTCCTTAGAAAAAGAAAATATGTATTTTTATTTTGTGGTTCTTCATATAAGACAGGGTGAAATAATTCAATGAATTTTGTAATTGTCCGGGAAAATCCGGCGGGTAATTCCAGCGGGTGGATTATACGGTGCAAGGAGAAGGGACGGATGAAGGTATACCCAAGTATTTTAAACGAAGTGATCGGACCTGTTATGCGGGGACCGTCAAGCTCCCACTGTGCCGCAGCCGTGAGAATAGGTGTTCTTGTCAGAGCGCTGATGGACGATGGATTACAGCGTGTGGTTCTCGGGTTTGACGAAAAGGGGTCATTGGCTGCCACCCATGAAAGCCAGGGGTCTGATATGGGGTTTTGCGGCGGTGTTCTGGGGTATGCCCCTGATGATGAGCGGTTAACCGCATACAAAGAAAAAATCAGGGAAGCAGGCATTGAGATTCAATATCTGACAGGCCCTTACGGGGATCCCCATCCCAATACATTTCGGATTACCTTGGAAAATTCCCGGGAAACCCGTTTTATGAAGGCCCTGTCAACAGGCGGCGGCATGATAGAGATTATTGAAATAGATGGGTATCCATTGTCATTCAAAGGGGATTGTTGTCTAACCCTGATTTATTTTGCAGGCGCTTCCAATGAGATTGAGACGGAGCTTAAACAAACCCGGGTATCCTACAGGGTGATTGATTCCGACGGGGAAAAACAATCTGTGATTACAGTTCAAAGCCGTGACGCCCTTGATCCGTCACTGATAGAGACACTGGCAGATTTCAGGGGCGTGACGGCCGTAAAACAGCTCCCTGCTGTACTGCCTATCCTGACACCTGAAAAGATGGATATTCCCTATGAAACAGCATCGCAGATTCTGGATTACAGTCAACGAAGCCATCTGAATCTCGGGGAACTGGCCCTTGAATATGAGAGCCTTCGTGGTGACACGACTAGGAAAAGTGTACTTGATGAGATGGCCCGGCTTGTAAACATCATGAAATCCTCCATTGAGGAGGGGCTTGCCGGCACCCGATATAAAGACAGGATCCTTCACCGGCAATCGGATAAACTTGCCCAAAGCATGACCGAAAACAAAGGGTTTGATATCGGGATGATGAACCAGATAACGCTTTACGTAACCGCGCTTATGGAAGTGAAGAGTGCCATGGGGGTATTCGTTGCCGCACCCACGGCAGGGTCCTGCGGCGGGTTGCCGGGGGCCATTCTCGGTGCTGCCGATACCTTGGGTTGCGATATTGAAATAACGGCAAAATCGATGCTGGCAGCCGGCATGATCGGGGTTCTGATTGCAAAAGAATCAACCTTTGCCGCTGAGGAGTGCGGGTGCCAGGCTGAGTGCGGTGCAGGATCGGGCATGGCAGCGGCAGGTTTAGTCACCCTGATGGGCGGCTCCTGTGAAGCGGCTCTGTCCGCAGCTTCCATGGCGCTTCAGAATGTGCTGGGCATGGTCTGTGATCCGGTTGCAGGACGTGTGGAAGTGCCCTGTCTTGGAAAGAATATCATGGCGGCAGGTAATGCAATCACCAGTGCAAACCTGGCCCTTTCCGGATTTGACCAGGTGATTCCTCTGGATGAAGTCATTGTTGCCATGGATGAGGCCGGTAGAAAAATTGACCCGGGGTTCCGGTGTACTGCAACAGCAGGACTCTCCGTTTCCCCCACATCCAGAAAAATAGAGCGTGAACTTAGGCGGCCTGTCTGATCATCTGAGTCGGTGATCCTGAGTCCGTGCTGAATAAAAAACACCGAGCAAGCATGGTAGCACAGCCTGCTCGGTGTTTAAGCTTTATCCGCTATCGGGTCAACTGCCTGTACTTGATCCGTGTGGGCTGGTTCTCTTTGATGCCCAGCCGTTTTTTTCTGTCCTTATCATAATCTGAATAGGATCCTTCAAAGAACAGGGTTTGACTGTCCCCTTCAAAGGCCAGGATATGGGTGGCGATCCTGTCCAGGAACCAGCGGTCATGGCTGATGATCACGGCACAACCGGCAAAGTTCTCAATGGCCTCTTCCAATGCCCGCATTGTATTGACATCCAGGTCATTGGTGGGCTCATCTAAAAGCAGCAGGTTGGCCTCCTCCTGGAGCATGGTGGCCAGATGGACGCGGTTGCGCTCACCGCCTGAGATATCTTTGACCTTTTTCTGCTGGTCTGATCCTGAGAAGTTGAATTTTCCCACATAGGCCCGGGCATTGAGCTCCCGGCCGCCGATAAGCAGTTTGTCGTTTCCGCCGGAGATGACTTCGTAAATGGTTTTTTCCGGATCCAGGGAATCCCGGTCCTGATCAACATAGGCCGCCTTTACACTCTGGCCCAGTTCAATATTACCGCTGTCCGGTTTGTCCTTGCCCGTAATCATTTTAAACAGGGTGGTTTTACCGGCACCGTTGGGCCCGACCACACCGATGATAGCGCCGGCAGGGATGACAAAGTTCATGTCATCCACCAGGAGTTTGTCCTCAAAGGCCTTGGATACCTTTTCCGCCACAATGACTTTGCTTCCAAGTCTAGGCCCAGGTGGAATAAAGATCTCCATCTCCTGTTCCTG
>PIVQ01000531.1 GCA_003354055.1 Desulfobacteraceae bacterium
CAGACGATTATAATTACGCTGTAGCTGCTTAAGGCGGCTTCCGTCCTCCTGATATCCCTCTTGCAGATTCAGGTCAGGGCGTCGACTATGCAAGATCGCTCGTTATGGTTTCCTGAGCCCTAACAGTTAAATTAATCAGGCTATACCGGATCGTATCCCTCCTGAAGGAGACCTCCCGGCCAATTTTAAAGTTCAGGATAAGTATGTAGAAGCCAGGGTTGATTGTTTTCGGACGCGGGTTCAACTCCCGCCGCCTCCACCATATATATGTGATAAAATCAGATAGTTGCCTCATTTTCACCCCCCTTAAAAGTGGGGCAGAAATGGGGCGGTTTTATTTGTGCCCTTTATTGGTGTTTTTCTTAAACTCCAGTACCTCTTGCATTCGTTTTCCTTCTAATGATCAATTCGGCCATCTCAGCCGATTCATGCTCATCCATTTGGCAGTATCGGTCAAACGCTTTGTTTGTTCTATGGCCAGAATGTTTTTTGGCTGCCTCTTTGCCCTGAAGTTTTCCAATTTCAGTGGTTGTGGTGTGCCGTGTGCCACCATAAAGATCCAAACCTTCTATCCCAAGTTTTTCACAGGCTGCTACCCAGGCTTTATAAAAATACTTTTCTCCAAATGGGGCATCTTTGGCCACCCCCTTGATACCTTCGACGTGGCGGAAAAATTTAACACTGGGCAGGGCAGGGTATTGATGTTTCAGTTCCCGAAACAGTTCAACATGATCTGGGGCCAGCCGGACAGTTAAAAGACTGTTTTTCTTTTTGGTGGGATAATGGATAAAGAGCATACCTGATGCCAGGTCAATGTCTCCCTCAGTTAATTTTAGCAGGTCTTTTGGCCGCAACTTTGTATATACACTTAAAAGCTCGATACCGAACCATTGCTTAGGATTCGGAGCCATTTCTTTGATGGTCTCCAGGATCCGGGCCTGTTCTTCCCATGTGGTAAAATTCCTGTATCCCAGATCATATTCAATGTCCGGAAACTCAGGCATCTGGGCAATGGTGATCACCCGGCGCTTGTGGATGTATTTCCAGAAGTCAGAAAGGGTGGATTTATAATTTGCCCGGGTCTTTTCGGAAATGCCCCTCAATAGAGAAAAGAAAATCTTCTATGTCAGCACCATTGATGTATTTTACATTGATATCACCCCAGTGTTCCGTGGCGACCCTTATATAATTCCTAATATTTGAAATTGATTTTCGGGTTTTTTTTCGGTTCAGGTATTTTTCGGTTAGGGCTCTGAAGCCGTTGGGGTTTTCTTTTTTATAGTCGTTTGGATCATAGGACCCTTCACCGGATTTGTATCTGAGGCCGGTTAAGAACCTTTCAGCCTTGGGATATGATTTGAACCGTCGATAAACATCGGTTCCTAACCTGACAATGAAAGAGGTGGCTCCTACCTGTGGATGTCCCGGACAGAAGCACCCGCCGCGCTTTTCATCATGTGTCAGGTTGCTTTTACAGACAAAACACTTCTCCCTGGTGGTTATATTCCCCTTCATGCACACCTCCCCGATTGATCTAAACTGATCTACGAGACTGTTATATTTGTGTGGGTGGGGTGTCAAGTTTTATCCAATTTCCTGAACGTTAATACATAGTTTACTTTATCTGGTTACCACCCCGGGGCCTCTCCGTTTTCCGATGTAAGATCAATTTTCATGGTCTACTTTATGGCAGCGGCTACCTTGCGCTCAGTATGCTCCAGGGCTAACGGACAGGGGACCATATCAAGGATCAGCCGCACCCCGGGAAAAGCCAATCAAAAATCAGCGACAAAGACCCATGTCTGCTCATGTTGTAATCAACGCCCAATTGCAAAAGGAAATCGTTTCCTTTGTGCAACCTGTTACGCCGGAGAAACGATGGAAGAACACATTGCATGGGCCCCCAGACCCTTTATTCCTGGCCATCATCGCCACCGCTGAAGCCTATAGCGGTGGCGATTCAAAAATAAAAATCGCCAAGACTCCTATCAATAAAAGCTTAACGTTTATTTTGCTTCATGTCTTCTAAAACGCCGAGTTTGCGGTTTCTTGCCACTCTTTGCAATCAGTGCAATGCACCTTATTCGGGGAAGCGCCCATAGCTAAAGGGCATAGCATGGCGATTGCCACAGGCCCTTACTTGCAAAAAACTGACCCAAAAACGTCGAAGGTGAGGTGTGGAGGAGTTATTTTTTTTGGGGGTTTGGAATTTTTTTGAATGGCGGGGGTTTCGGGCGTTTTTAGGGGAGCTTAAAAATATGTTTGAAAAAGCACGCGCTAATAAACGGGGTGGTTTGTTGCTGGTATAGCTGTAATCGCTGATAGTTGGTGGTATTCAGAAACGATCGAGAAAGGGTATGGAAGATGTCTTAATATTCTAACTTTTTGACGTCTGATATCATCAGTAAAAACATGCCGTATATGCTGAAATTGTTGAATAACATACGAAAAAATCAACTTGATTGGAGAATATCCTTATTGCGCGCTCAGTGCCCAAAGATCATCAAACATCAAACTAAATTTTGAAACGTCCATTAAATCTCTGTATTCTATAAATAACTCCACATTATTTCCGTTAGCTGATTGGGTCCAATTAAAAGAACCGGTTATTGACAAATTATTATCAATAATCATAAATTTAGCATGAAGCTTCCCATAACTCCATCGCCTAACATCGGCTCCGGCATTTTCTGCGATATTTACAAGGCTCTTTTTCTTATTTGCTTCAATATCATCAACAATGAGTTTTACTTTAACACCCCTATTAAGAGCATCAATAATAGCATTTAAAAGACTATTTTCATCAAATTTATAAATCACAGCAGATACAGATTGATCTGCATTCTCAATCGCATCATAGGACCTTCTAATAGGATTTTCATACAAACTAAGTTTAATAGTCGGTTCCTGAGCAAATAATAGTGTGTTTTCAAAGCAGCAAAGACAACAGACAACACACAGTATGCGGAGTATGCATTTAAAACTATTTGTATTCATTTGTTCCTCCATAATCGGTCATTATAGAAGTATAATTTGATGTACACAAGACTGGCACTCAATGAATTTTTGATTTTTCAAACCATTCTTTAAGGACCTCGCTCTCTATCTACCGGCTATTGATAAACCAAACTCGATAATTTCGCTGCCTACAAAAAAGCTCATCCATTTTTTTCTTTGGGTTGATTAAAAGGGAAAGTCCACCCAAAGCAGTGCCGACCGAGAAGTTCCCAAAGCAGACCAAAGGGCAGATGATCCTGGGTTTCTGTTAGGTAGATGACTGTAAAACTGTTTTAATCCTTGGTTGAGTCATCCCATCAATTATTTTTAAAGGTACCAGTTTATCAGGCGGGTTTCCGAACTGGGATGATAACGGCTTACAGGTAAGCTGCGGACGACGTAGCCGACCGTCAACTCCATCTGCTGGTTAGTCGGTCATGTTCGCGGACTTGCTTCCGTTCTTCTGGAATGCGGCTTTGCGTCTTCTATAGTTCTCGATTATTTCAGGTTTCAGACGAGGCATCCTCATGTAGAGTCGCGTTTCTCGCAATAGGACAGGGAGCCCAACGGCACACCAGGCAAGATACTGATAGATTCCGTAGTGCAGTGATTCCACATACAAGGCCGCCAAGGCCAAGCTGATCAGGCCTAGCACGGTGAAGTAGAGTATGCTTGTGTAAGACGCTGGAGTTTTGTCCTCAACCAGGATGTCGTAATTCAGGACGTGCTCCCGATACATGTATTCCAGTTCCTCCTCGATAAACACGATTATGTAGCATGATGCCGAGATCATGTCTCGCAGTCTGTGAGAACATTGGTTTATCGCGCTTGCAGCCAAAATCAGACCAACCAGTGCAGGATATGCGCTGTCAAACTTGAGAGTTAGCGCCCAGAGAGCCACCGAGAAGGGTAACATCGCGCTTCGCCACCGGGCAATCTCTTGCCCAGACTGTCGAAAATCGGCCTTCAGGTCCTTCAGCTCCTCAAGTAGACATGCGGTTTTGGTATTCATTGCGTTTAAAACCTCATCGATCGATCCAGAATCCGGCTAACAATATGACTAATAAATCTGGATATCATTAATGATTCAATAGCAAACTGGATATCATGCGGATATGAACGGTATCCAATTCTAACTATCACCTTTTTATTTTCCAAGCAAAGCAACTCTCATAGTCAACTGATTTGAAATCATTAACTTACCTTGTCCCCAATTGCAACACTAAACATATAGAATATTATCTTTTCGGTTCATCCACTGGGTTCAGCTCCTAAAAAGGGAGTCGAACTCGGAGGTTTTTTAATAGACTGAATGAGGAACCAGGAGAGTGCGATTGGGGCGGAATTGGGGCGCCCAATGCTAACTACTTGAAATAATTGGAAACTTTAGTGAGGCCGCGGGTTCAACTCCCGCCGCCTCCACCATTTTTATATGATAAAATCAGTAAGTTAGATGATTTTGTACCCCTAAAAAGGTGCTGTCTCGGTGCTGTGTTTAGCATCTCAGCACCTTTTCTCATTTTTGGGGAACTCCAATATTTCTGCACTATCTTTTTTAAGTAATTCAACCATTTTAAAGGCCGTATCATTTTGAAACTGACAATACCTGTCAAAGGCCTTGTTTGTTTCATGGTCAGATGCCTCCCTGGCACTTTGAGTGCCGGCGCGTCTGGCAATCTCCGTGGTGCTGGTATGCCGGGTGCCGCCATACAGATCCAGATCTTCCACCCCCAGTTCGTTGCAGGCCCTGTCCCACCAGACTTTGAAATACTTCGGACCAAAGGGTGCATTCACCTTCATGCTTTTAATACCGCAGTGGTGCCTGAAAAATTTCAGTTCAGGAACCGCAGTGAATCGTTGTTTTATTTCTGCAAAATAATCAATGTGCTCCTGGAGCAACCGTACCGTTTTAAGCTTGTTCTTTGATTTGGTAGGGTAGTGGATGGTAATTAGTCCGTATGCTGCGTTAATGTCCTTTTCACGGATCTTGAGCAGGTCCCCGGGCCTGAGGTTCACATAGGTAGCCAGAAGATAGATCCCGAACCATATCTTTGGGTTGATCTCTTCAGTCAGTTCCCGCACCTTATTAATGATGGCCCCCTGGGTAGACGCTGCTTTTTAGTCACCAGCACTTTCCTCTCTCTATGTTTTGTAATTTCTGTCATCTTAGAAGTCGTAGTGTTTTGAAACGGGAAACACCGGATGGACCTTATTGTTGGCCTAAAGGAATGGGTTTATGGCTACCTGGCAAGTGCTCTCTATTCCGTTGGTTTGGCTGGTGGGCGGGGGCCGCAAGGATCGCAGATGATCCTTATAGTACTTCCGTTTTGGGGGGTAGGGGCATCGTATCTTCTATAGTATTCATCTAAAACCTGGTGAATTTCTTTTTGTTCCAT
>PIVQ01001324.1 GCA_003354055.1 Desulfobacteraceae bacterium
CTCAATCTTTCAGTATAGGTTACAACATATTCGTCCATCATATCCAATGTGATCAAAGGCGGTGATGCCCAGGCATCCCGTCCATCCATTAGTAAATCAGGCATCCCGACCTCTTCACGCATCGCTTCAATATGTGGAATGAGAACGTCATCACAGAGAAATTTAAACAGGCGATGAGCAAAAGCAGGCCTTAGGAACATGTCTTCTATGAGATTTTGATAACCACGAATATTCGCGGCCAAACTGAATGGCGCAGTAAAATAAACCCGATCCAGCTTTCCTGTCCTTTCTAAAAAGATTTTATTCACCTTTTGAATCCATGGCAGTCGACCGGATTTGTATGGATCGGGGGGATGTAATCTGTCCAGATCTGAGGGTTGGGCTATCAAAGGCTGGGTTCGATCTATATCAGGTAGCCCATCGGCATAATAGATGACCTTTTGCCCCAATGCTTCAGCTTCAACATTATAGACATCCCAAAAATTACTCAATGTGTCTATATTATAATATTCGGTAACAAGAAGTTGTATCTGGGTAAAAATTTCAGGATCCGTGAAAAAGCGTTCTGCTGATACACCGGCTAAAAAAGCGGCATGGTCGTTGATTTGGGCCCCGATAGCTACGTGGTCATCCTTGGTGGAGATATTCGCTTTTTTAATTGCCATGGTAAGTTCCTTAGTTTTTGAAACCTGTTGATAGTCGTTCGATATCGACAATGTGCAATTCCATTGCCTCTTTAGCCTCATCTATATTTTTTTCTTTTACTGCTTCAAGAATCAGGGTGTGACCTTTGATGGACTTTATTAAACGGTCCTCGCTTATTAGTAAAGGAATGCGACTTTTATCAATAATCTCGGTTAAAAGCTTCACAATCTTCACCAAAATTGAGTTACCCGTAGCTCCTGCCAAAAGCAAATGAAATTCTTGATCATATTTTTTGACAGATTCTATATCATCACCGGAATTTTTCTGCTTTTCAAGAATCTTCGAAAGCTGAACCACATCATTTTTTGTGGCATTTTCTGCGGCAAGCCCTGCAATTTGCGGCTCAAGCAATCTTCTAAATTGAAATACTTCCTGCTGCTCCTTTTTTTCTATTCCAATCACGCCTGCAATATATTCCAAAACTCTGGACTTATCTTCAATCAATACAAAGGTCCCGCTGCCAGGTTTGCTTTTTAGTACGTTTTTCTCTTCAAGGGTTCTGATGGCTTCTCTTAGGGAATGCCGTGAAACTTTAAAAAGTTGAGCTAATTTACGTTCCGGAGGAAGCTTGTCCCCGTGCTTGAGTTTACCATCATCAATGAGTAGTTCAATCTGCTGGACAAT
>PIVQ01001325.1 GCA_003354055.1 Desulfobacteraceae bacterium
TCATTGGCGCCCGTGGCCACGATCATAACCCCGTGGTCGATCTTCATCTCTTTCATGGAAGATCCCACCAGAACCTCGGTTTTGAAGTTACCCTTGTAACCGCCGTAACCGACCACCAGGGCCTGTTTGAGCACATCAATATGTTCATGCTCTTCCACATTGGCGATCAGATCCTTCATAAAGATCTGAACGTCATCCCCTTCAATGGTATGATGGAGGCGTGCGCCAAGACCGCCCAGGGTATCTTCCTTTTCCACCAGGGTCACATAGAACCCCTGATCTGCCAGGCCTTTTGCAGCTGTCATACCGGCAACACCGCCGCCGATGACCAGGGCCTTGTCAATGATGGTAATCTGCTTGTCGTGCAATGGCCCCAGAGTGGACACCCTTGCCACGGCCATGCGGATCAGATCCTTGGCCTTGGCTGTTGCCTGTTCAGGTTCATGGAAATGCATCCAGGCATCCTGGTTACGGATATTGGCCATCTCAAAGAGATACTTGTTCAGGCCTGCTTCCTCCAGGGTGTCCATGAAGATCCCCTCATGGGTTTTGGGGGTACAGGACGCCACGACCACCCGGTTGAGCTGATGTTCGTCAATTAGTTCCTTGATGGACACCTGGGAATCCTGGGAACAGGTAAACAGATTTTCTCCGGTATAGACCACATTGGGAAGGTTCTTGGTATAGTTTTCCACCTCTTCCACATCAATGACACCGGCGATATTAATGCCGCACTTACATACAAAAACCCCGACTCTTGGATCTTCACCCAAGACATCTCTTTCTTCGGGCATGGACACAGTCTTGGTCAGAGTATGACGGGCCGGTGCCAGATGGATGCCGGCAGCACCGGCAGAACCGGATGCTTCAGTCACCGAAGATGGAATATCTTTCGGGCTCTGGAAAGAACCGGACACGAAAACACCCGGTCGAGAGGTTTCCAGAGGGTTAAATGTCTGGGTCTGTACAAATCCGTATTTGTCCATATCGACACCGATACGACCGGCAAGATCCTTACTTTCCTTTGGAATGGTCAGGCCCACTGACAGGATAACCATGTCAAAGACCTCTTCGCACATCTTACCCTCTTCGTCGGCATATTTTAGGATCAGGTCATCAGTGCCCGGTTTCTCAATCACGGAGTGGATGCGGGATTTTACAAAACGAACCCCTTCCTGGTCGGAAGCTCTATTGTAGTACTTCTCATAATCTTTGCCGAAGGTCCGCATATCCATATTAAAGATGGCTGCATCAAGTTCTAATTCAGAATGCTCCTTGGCAATCATGGCATCTTTGATGGCATACATACAGCAGACCGAAGAACAATA